>JAYZXK010000450.1:0-5916 GCA_036141415.1 Pseudomonadota bacterium | reverse complement strand
TATAATACACCAGCCCGGCAGGCTGGTGATAAAACGTGTCTAATTGCGTGCACTGGCGTTCAGTCAGCCAGTGGCGCAGTGTTTCATCCGGCTCGCCGGGCGAAGCTGGTCTGCGCATAATCACAATATGACAGTAGTCTGTTAATGCTTGCCAATGATACCAGCTCGGCAGATTATACAGTGAATCTTCACCCAACAGAAAAAACAATGGTTCATTGCCCAGCGTGCGGCGTAAATGCTGTAGCGTCTTTACCGTGTAAGAGGGCGCTGGTAAGGATAATTCCAGTGGCTCAACATATAACGCGGGCTCATCCTCACAGGCCAGTTCAAGCATTTTTAAGCGGTGGGCAGTAGCTGTTTCTGGTGCCGTTTTATGCGGTGGCAATTTGCACGGTAATAAAGCCAGCCGCTCAACGCCAATCTCATTAATAGCTTCCAGTCCCGCTTTTATATGGCCCTGATGCGGCGGGTTAAAGGTCCCCCCTAATAACGCTCGCATCAGAGTGTATCTGCACTTTCAGCAAATGCCATATGCGCCAGCGGCACGCCGGTGAACAGCAGGCATAAATGACAAAGTTTGATATATGGTCTGACTACAGAGGTTTGCTTAAACAACTGGTCGGCTTCGGTGAGCTGCTCACCAATCAGCGTCAGGTCTCGTTTCGACAACCGTTGCATTGCCTGCTGGTAATAGCCCTGGCGGTTTTTCCAGATCCCCAGCTTCGGCCAGGTGATTGTCTGACCGCTGTTTTGCAGATGATTCAGCTTCCACAGCGTCTGCCATTCCCGCACCAGCGCCCAGATGATAATGTTGGGTTCAATGCCTTCACTTTCCAGTCGTTGGAGGATTTTAACGCAGCGGGTGCGATCGCCCTGTAGCATGATATCCACCAGCTGAAAAACGTTGAAACGGGACTGATCCACCAGGGCGCTGGCCAGTTTCTCTTCGTCCAGCTGTTTATCCGGGTAGGCCAGGGTGAGTTTTTCAATTTCCTGGGCGGCAGCCATCAGGTTGCCCTCACTGAAGTCAGCGATGAGTTTCACGCAGGCGGGGGTAAACTGAAAAGACTCGGATTGCAGGCGTTGCTGGATCCATTTGTGAAGCTGCGCGCCTTCCAGCGGATAGCAAATGGTGAATACACCGATGGCGTCGAGGGCTTTAAACCACTTGGTTCGCTGCACGTCCTTGCCAATTCTGCCGCCATGGATGATGAGCAGAGTATCGCTTGATAAGTTACCGGCCAGGTCAGTCAGGATACCGGCACCTTCGGTGCCAGGCTTACCCGTAGGTAATTCCAGCTCGATTAACTGGCGTGCCGCAAACAGCGACATACTCTGGGTCGCATCGATTAAACGTGACCAGCTAAATTCGCCGTCAGCTACCAGCACCGTGCGCTCATCGAAGCCTTGCTGCTTGGCCGTTGCTCTTAATGCCTGCAGAATTTCAAACTTTTGCTGAGGCTCATCACCAAAGACCAGATAGCAGCCTTTAAGACCCTCTTTTAAGGTTTGCCTGAAACGATCGGGATAAACCTGCACCTGATTAAAGCCCCGCGTACTGACTGGATAACAAGCGAATGATACGGTCGGCTGCTTCCAGGCGCATTTCACTGAGCACCAGATTCAGCTCGCGCGATTTTGCCAGCACCTGATCGGGGTCATCCTGATATTCCCGTAGTACTTCAAAAGAGGTTTTCAGTTCCTCGCCATTGGGAAACAGTACCGTATAGCGAACACCATAAATCAGCTCATATTCTGCTACCTGACCGGTAGCAAAGACTGACAGTAGCCGGCGGTCCAGTGATTCAGGCTGCAGGCGCAGGGTAATTGTTGTGTCTTCAAGCCCCGGGGCAGCTTGCGGGCCGCCCTTGATTTGATACACATTCATGCGATTTTCCAGCGCTCGCACCAAGGGCGCATTCTGACTGGTCGCCTGCACGTACAGGTAGTCGGTGTTGCTTGGGAGGGTTTTATCGCTGCGCAAATGAAAACCACAGCTGGCAAGAGCCAGTGTGGTTATCATCAGGATCAGACTTTTACTGATAACAGATAATCCGCGCATCAGTTAGCCACGATATTCACCAGCTTACCGGGTACCACAATGACCTTACGGATGGTCTTGCCTTCGGTAAACTGCTGTACATTGGGCTGGTCTTTAGCCAGTTGCTCCAGCTCCTCTTTGCTGGCACTGGCTGAGACGGTAATTTTAGCCCGCAGTTTACCGTTAACCTGAACAATGATTAGCTTTTCGTCTTCAACCAATGCGTCTTTATCTGCCACCGGCCATGGCGCTGTTTCGATGCTGTCGGTATGGCCAAGCTTAGCCCACAGGTGATGACAGATATGCGGAGTGATTGGATTCAACAGCAACACAATGCTGTTAACCGCTTCACGCATTAAGGCGATATCCTGGCTGCTTTCCTGCGGTGCTTTTTGCAGGTGGTTAAGCAATTCCATGATTGCCGCTACCGCCGTGTTGAACGTCTGACGACGGCCCAAATCATCACTGACTTTTTCGATGGTTTTGTGCAGCTCACGGCGCAGTGCCTGCTGAGATTTATCCAGCGCTTTAACGTCCAGCTCCCCGGGGGTGCCGGCAGCAAGATGATCATTCACCAGTTTCCATACCCGACGCAGGAAGCGGTTAGCGCCTTCTACCCCTGAGTCTACCCATTCCAGCGTTTGCTCTGGTGGCGCTGCAAACATGGTAAACAAACGTACTGTATCGGCACCGTACTGATCGATAACCTGTTGCGGGTCGATACCGTTATTTTTCGACTTCGACATTTTGGTCATACCGCCATGCTGAACCGGCGTATTATCGGCGGTTAGCCAGGCTTTGACGATCCGGCCCTTGTCATCTTTTTCGGTAGATACTTCAGTGGGCGAATACCAGGTTTTCTTCCCTTTCTCGTCTTCACTGTAGTAGGAGTCAGCCAGCACCATGCCCTGACACAGCAAGCGCTTGTAAGGCTCGTCAGATTCAACCAGGCCTTCATCACGTAATAATTTATGATAGAAGCGGGAATACAACAGGTGCAGGATAGCGTGTTCGATACCGCCTACATATTGATCCACCGGCAGCCAGTAGTTAGCTTTGGCCGGATCCAGCATGGCATCATCGGTATTAGCACAGCTGTAGCGCGCGTAGTACCACGAAGACTCCATAAAGGTGTCAAAGGTATCGGTTTCGCGCAGCGCAGCTTCACCGTTGTAAGTCGTTTTAGCCCATTGTGGATCGGCTTTAATGGGCGAGGTCACCCCGTCCATTTCCACATCTTCAGGCAATACTACCGGCAGTTCATCAGCCGGCACCGGAACAGATTCACCGTTTTCCAGATTAAGCATCGGGATAGGCGCACCCCAGTAACGCTGACGGCTCACGCCCCAGTCACGCAGGCGATAGTTTACCTTGCGCTGACCACAGCCCAGATCCACCAGTTTGTCGGCAATACCATTAAAGGCTGCGTCAAATTCCAGTCCGTCAAAGTCGTTGGAGTTAATCAATACACCTTTTTCGGTGAAGGCTGACGCGCTCAGGTCGCACTCAACATTGCTGCCTTGTTGTGGCTCGATAACCTGCTTGATGGGTAAGTCGTAGCGGGTAGCAAATTCCCAGTCGCGTTGATCGTGCCCCGGCACTGCCATTACTGCGCCTGAGCCGTAATCCATCAATACGAAGTTGGCTACCCATACTGGTAATTGCTCGCCGGTTAACGGATGAACCACGTAAAAGCCGGTGGAACAACCTTTTTTCTCCATGGTGGCCAGCTCGGCTTCGGCAACCTTGGTGTTTTTACATTCATCGATGAATTTAGCAACGTCGGCATTGTTCTGTGCGGCGGCCTCGGCCAGCGGATGTTGAGCAGCCACGGCAACATAGGTGACACCCATAAAGGTATCCGGGCGCGTGGTGTAAACGGTTAAATCGCTGACCTCATTAACCTGCTCAGCCATTTTAAAGGTAATTTCAACGCCCTCGGAGCGACCAATCCAGTTGGCCTGCATGGCCCGAACCTGTTCCGGCCAGTCTTCCAGTTGTTCGAGATCCTGTAACAGCTCTTCGGCGTAATCGGTGATTTTAATAAACCACTGCGGGATTTCTTTTTGTTCAACGACTGCGCCTGAACGCCAGCCACGGCCATCAATAACCTGTTCGTTGGCGAGTACGGTTTGGTCTACCGGATCCCAGTTAACCGTTGAATTCTTTTTGTAAACCAGGCCTTTTTCATACAGGCGCGTGAAAAACCACTGCTCCCAACGGTAGTAGTCTGCTTTACAGGTGGCGACTTCGCGGTCCCAGTCGTAGCCGAAGCCCAGCGACTTAAGCTGGTTTTTCATGTAGTCGATATTCGAGTAGGTCCATTTGGCCGGTGCGGTGTTGTTATTAATTGCCGCGTTTTCTGCTGGCAGACCAAAGGCATCCCATCCCATGGGTTGCAATACATTTTTGCCCTGCATCCGCTGAAAACGGCTGATTACATCACCGATGGTATAATTGCGCACGTGTCCCATGTGGAGGCGGCCACTGGGGTAGGGGAACATAGACAGGCAGTAAAATTTCTCTTTACCCGCTTCTTCTGTCACCTTAAAGGCATTGGTGTCTTGCCAGTGCTGCTGCACCGCACTTTCGATTTCTTGTGGGTTGTACTGATTTTCGGCCATTTACCTGAGGCTTCCGCTTTATTTAACTTTAACAACTGTACCGGCAGCAGGTGTGAAAAAGAGTCTAAACACTACCACCAGTAGATTATGGGTATATTAACCCCATAGAATAACTTAGCGGTGGCGTATGCCACAATAGGCTGAACCTAATGAAGCGGAATATTTGGCTTAATTGACCGTAATTTAATCGCTCCTAAGGTAATTTGCCAGGCCCTGCAACTGCAAACCCTGTACCTCGGCAACCACTGGCGCCAGTTTGCTAAAGCCATCGGGTGTAAAACCCTGTACACGATAGGTCAGCGTAATCTGAGTGCCACCGGGCACTGACTCAAAGACCCAGTCCAGTGAGCCAAACACACCCATACCCTGCAAAGGGCCGAGGCCGCCGGTCATTCTTAGCACGTTTTGCGGATCGACAAATACGACTTGCATGTGTTGCGCGGAGCGATTTCCTGCCACTTCACAAAAACATCCACCGGCGTTTGCCTGCAGGGTAAAGTTCCCTTGGTCGCCCCACCAGCTGTGGCTTTTCGGCCACCATTTATCGATGTCGTTGATAAGGGCATGCCACACCTCATCGGCCGGTGCATCAATGTGGACTTTGTTTTCAACAATAAAGCCACTGTCACTGACGGCAATGACTTCTGGTTTGGCCAAACAGGCGCTGCTCAGCAGGAGGGCAAATAAAGCTATTAACTTCATAATGGTGGTTCCGAACACGGGGTTAATAATCAATGGGTCAGGCTAGTATGGAAATTGAGCAAACACAAGTTTAGGGTTTGACAGGCAAAAGGATTCAGGATTCACTGTAGTGAGAGTAAATAAAGAAGAATATAGCTATGACCTGGGAGCGGTTACCTGCCACACAGCTCACCCCCAATATAAATCGTCGGGCCATCAATCAGTCACTTAAAGATGACGCGGCGTTAAATTCGACCTTTATCGGTCAGGAACGGGCCCGCGAGGCGCTCACGTTCGGTTTAAATATCGATTCTACCGGTTACAACCTGTATGTGATGGGTGAGCACGCTACCGGCCGCTTCACCCTGGTTAAGGAATACATCGAACGGCATGTGAGTAAGCTGGCCACGCCCCATGACTGGTGTTTTATCAACAATTTTGAGGAAGAACGCGAGCCTCTTGTGCTGCGCATGCACCCGGGCGGAGCGCGGGAATTTGCCCGGGATATGGCCAATCTGGTGGATGAATTGCTCGATACCTTCCCGGCGGCCTTTGATAACCCTGGATATC
>JAYZXK010000449.1:0-2947 GCA_036141415.1 Pseudomonadota bacterium | reverse complement strand
TTTACCACTGCGGGTAGTTGGGAAGATATCGTCCGCGCGTCTGCTACGCAGCGGTTAGTGACATTGGAGTCGGTTGGACAGTCTCCCGACCGGTTATCCACAGTGACTATCACAGAGCAGGCTCTGATTTATCCTCTTGTGGCGAATCTGCCGGATGCTCCACTTGTGTTAGCAGGCGGTATTGCAGCCAGTGGTCACTTTGAGATAGTGGCCAACCCTGATGGCGGTGGAGAGGGTGTGCCCTTGTCTGTCTGGAGTGATTCGGATGTGGATTTGCATAACGGCAGCGGTAGCACCTGTAATCAAGAGTCTTTTGCAAAAGGCAACTGCAGTAGCGACTTTTATTCTCAAGCCGGTCTTCAGGGGCCGGATATTCTGGATGACGATGTCAATTTTCCGGACGATGTGATCGAGTATATTTTTAATGTACCGACAAATCAGTGGACATTATTGCGGAATGACGCCGATGAAGTATTGTCGAATTGCGCCTCATTGGGGGCTGTCTCATCGGGAATAATCTGGGTCGATGGTCATTGTTATATCGCTGCAAGTGCCCAGGTGGGCAACAATACTGACCCGGTGATACTCATTGTTGCTGATGGCGATTTAACATTAAACAGTGGTGCCATGATTACGGGGTTGGTGTTGTCGTTTCGAAAACCGGCAACACTTACTGATTATGACATTTTCATATCGGCAGGCGCCAGTGTAACTGGCGGCGTCGTTGCAAATCATTTGTTAGGCCACGCCAATGGTTCTTTATACGTGGTATACCACAGAGATGTTTTAACCCAGTTACAAAAGCACAGTGCATTTCAACACGTTGCCAGGGTTCCTGGTAGCTGGCGGGATTACTAGGAGGTTATATGCAGGCTCGCGGCTTCTCACTGATTGAAGTATTGATTGCCTCACTGGTTATTATGCTCGGCGTTACCGGGGTTGTAACTCTGCAGTCTGCTTATATGCGAAATGATGCGCAATCTGGTTACCGGCATACTGCCTTACAACTAGCTCAGAATAAATTTGATGATCTGCGGCAATTCGAAGCCATTGAGAGTACTGCCGGGGTGATTGCCTATGATGACATAGCTGATGATGCCGGCGGTACGATTAAACCCGGCCACGTAGATGTATCACTCAGGGATAACGGCGAAACTCATTCATTTGCCCGTAACTGGACGGTAACGGATAAATATTTCAGCGATACGAACGGTGATGGCGTTGCCGATACCTGGATGGACAGATCAACTCTGCTTGGTAACGGCTTGCCTTTACCCGCATCCCCGGCGCAAAAACAGGTGGCGGTGACCGTTGAATGGGTTAATACCAAAGGTAAAAATAGGAGCATTACTGTGGATGGCATAATTGCGCCGGTATCTTTAGGTCACAGTTACCATGCAGTCAACGAGACAAATAACGTTAAAAAGCAGCCTGAAGTGCCTTTTACACCGGGGACTGTGCCAGACGTTATCGCTTACAGCCTTGGTAATAACCATAGTATGGAGTCCAGCAAACCGTTACCTGAGAGTATTAATCAAGGTGATAACCATCTGGTTAAACTGTCCTCTTATCGCTATGTATCCAGCGGCCAGAAGCATAAATTGGTCAAACAACAGGATTTTTTAACGATTAACTGCAAATGTAAACTGGCTGGCAGTGGCAATGGTTACACACCAGCAATGACGATACTGAAAGGGGATGAGTTGGTCGATTCGCCAGGTTATGCCGAAATAAAAGACACTGGTGTGGTGGCCGATAATCAGCAACCTGCCCGGTGCGATGTGTGTTGTCGGGATCATCATGACAATATGAATACAGTTACCGATGAGGCTTACTACCGCCTGGAAGGTGGGTTACCTCACAGTCACTATGATACTGTGGGAGATGGAACTTTCACCAAAGCCACTCAGGTGGGGGACGCTTATATCGAGAATTGTCGCTTTAAACGCGTTAACGGCTTCTACCAACTTTATCCCGACTGGCAACTTGTTGACATCATTGCATTTGAAGCCTCCTTTTTGGACTCGCAGTCGGCACTGGACGATTACCGAACTTATATTTTAGGATTAATCGGCAGCAAAATCAGCAGTTTGCCTGTTTCTTCCAGCTTGGCTAGTCGTGCAATACAGGTACCTCCCGGCGACTATCAACTGATCGCGAGAGGCATTTATTTGGATAGGATGACAAGCTCGCACCTTGCAGCGGTGCAAGCGTTGCTGACAGCAAATGACCCTCAGTGGCAGCAATTAGTGCCGTTTTATGACATCAATCTTACCCTGTTAGCCAGTTGGCACTCAGATAATCCGGTCATTGCGACAGTCTCTGGCGAAACCATGGAAAACATAATCGATCCGGTGAATCAATATTACGAAACTTATAGCCGGGGTCGGGTTACGGGCATTGTGGATGGTATGACGACCATAGAAGTGACAAGCTATGCTGGCAATGCAGGGATCACCAGCACTTTGGCTGTATCGCCTGATGAATATGTTCAGCTTTTTTCGGATCGCTTGCAGCTAGAGGTCAACAGTAATGCCAATGCGCCATAACTCAGCATCTTGGGTAGGGGGGAATGGCCTGAGCCAGCGCACAAATCCTTACCCTGCCACTATTACTCACAATGACTTTAAAATCCTGCTCAGTGTTAGTCAGCGTGACTGAGCCAGCGTACCCCTGCGCAAGCCCGCGCGGAGGTGAAAAGCGAGACTGGTTGTTATGGGCAAAGGTAGAAGCTGCCATTTGGGTATAGCGGAATTCGTCATATGAAGTCACCTTTTCGACACCATCTATAGTACATGATTGCGGGCTCTGACAATCGCAGGTCGCCTGGTCAGTAATCCCTATGCACCAGTACTGACCATCGACAATATCTAGCTGAATATCTTGTTGTTTGGTGACTGCCTGATGACGAGCTGCCTGTATCTGAAAATATACCAACTGAACCGCT
>JAYZXK010000448.1:0-2796 GCA_036141415.1 Pseudomonadota bacterium | reverse complement strand
AACGTTACTTCCCCGTAACGACTTATGTTATCCACCCTGGCAACCACCATGGCCATGTTGTGCTTTGATGCGGCCTCTAACAGTTTGGCAAGTGGAAAGTCACAATAACTGTCACCATTGAATATCAGGTAGCGTTCGGCCGGATGGTGCGCAAAACAATATTTAAGTGCTCCTCCGGTACCCAGCGGTTCTGACTCAACAACCAGTTCGAGGTTTAAATCCGGCAAGAGTAATTTTTGTGTGGCAATAAACTGCTCAAAATGGGCTGACTTATACCCTACTGATAAAATGAACTCCCGTAGCCCTTTGGCATACAGCGCATTCAGCATGTAAGCCAGGTAGGGAATATCCTGAATAGGCGCCAAGGGCTTGGGCACATCACTCACAACACTGCGTAACCTTGTGCCGAGCCCACCGGCGAGAATGACCACCTTCATTTCGCCTCCTGACGCTTATTCAACATCAAAGCTAAGGTAGTCACTAGTGACTCCCCGCGATACTATTTTGGCCGGGATCCCAACCACCGAACAGTTGTCAGGAATCGATGACATTACAACTGAATTTGCCGCAATCACCACATTATTACCAATTTCAATGTCACCCAGAATCTTGGCACCCGCTCCGACAAATACATTATTTCCGAGCACTGGTTTACCGCGCTTATGGTAATCAACACCTATGCAGACATTTTGATTAACCGTCAGATTGGTGCCGGCCCGGTAGGGATCGAGTTCTATGCCGGCGAAGTTATGTAATACCAGGCCTTTATCGATGTCTGCCTGAGGATTGATGCGACAATCAGTAGCCAATTTTACCGGCACAGAAACCAGCCTGAACAGGGCAAGCAGGAGCAGGTTCAGAACAGGGATATCCAGCTTGCTGATCTGCTGTTCACAGCGATAAACCATTACCGCGAGCGAGCCCCACTGCAATGTCATCTTTATGTATTTGTTTACAAAATTATCTATGCGTGTGTAGTGGCGGCGCTTACGCCGCAGATCGATTCTTAACGCGTCAAACCCTGATAGACTATTCTGCATCGATTACTCTCCGACGCTCGATAAAGTCAATTCGCAGTTGTTGCTGACGTCGCTCCCCCTTCCGGCGTTCAAGAATATCTTCAGGGACGGGCGTTTTTTGTTCCTGGCGTTTGTCCCAGAACTTCGGTTGATAACTATCCCTTATATACTGCTTAAGTAGGGGCTTCCGAGTTTCAAAGTCACCCTCAATCAGCATGTCATAGATAACCGCGATGCCCCTTGCCAATACTTTCCACTCATAAAGCTCACCCAAAGCTTGGCGAGCCTTTTCCGCTACATACTGTGCTTTCTCTTTTTCATCCAGCAGCATAGCAATAGAATCTGCGAATTCCTTAACATTGTGATCTTCAGCCAGCACGGCAGTTTTCATGTGATGTAATCCCTTTGCCGCACCGGTAAACCCAGCGATAGGAATATTGCCGCACATGTAATTGAGAATTTTGACCGGATGGCCCGGGCAGTCCGTTCTCGGTAGCGTTGCCACATCGGATAAGGCGAGATAATCGGGCAGTTTTTCGAGCTCCAGCCCTTTTACAATATCCACTACGTCTGCAATATCCAATGCCTGGATTTGCGCCTCTATGGTATCAAGGTCTTTTTGATTGGCGATATTCGACGCCAGAATCACTTTAAGTTCGGGGTACTGTGGCTTAAGCAGATGGGTGGCATCAAGCAGATAATCGATGCGCTGAAATTTGTCGAGACTACCCGTGTAAATGACTATCTGTTGCCCCTCGCGATAGCCGTACTTTTCTCGCAGAGCCTGTTTATCCCGGGCTGAGAACATACTGGCATTCACCCCGGCGGGTAATACCTGAATTTTATCGGCTCTGACACCAATTTTAACCAGATAAGCTTTTAAAGAATCAGATACCGCGGTGACATAATCGCCCATGAAAGGAATGGTTTTATCCAGCAAGCCGGCCAGTTTGAGGGCGAACTTTTTAGACCAGATAAAGTCGTAGGTGACCAGTTCATCGACCATATTATTCACCGCGTTATAGAGCATTGGCCGACGGGTGACCAGCTTTGCCAGCCAGCCAATCAGTGCGCCTTCGTAGTTGTGCGCGTGGATAACATCTATTTTATATTTCCAAATCATCCAGATTAGGCGGAACACCATTAACGGATCGTAGACAAATTTTTCCAGCGTAGGACCAACCGTAACTTTATCTTTATTGAGGAACGGGAAAGACACACGGTGGATCTTTGGCCCGACTACCGGGATATTCTCTTTAATAGGGTAAGTGAGGATATGTACCTCATGACCCAGCTCTACCAGCGCTTCCGACATTTCTCTGATGGACGCCGGCGAACCATGGTTTGCAGGGAATGGGCATGCTGCTACCATCACAACTTTATGTTTACGGGATTCATCCATGACTGACTGCGACTTCCTTGTTAACAACAGGATGTGGCTCAACCACCGTGACCGCAGGCATTGCGTTCACACGGTCGTTGAATCCACCGTACATTTTTTCTAATCCTGCCACGATAGCTGCAGGCTGATCGCGCCAGGAAGATTTTCGGGTTCGTACCTCGAAAGGTTTATCACAATCGAAAAATGCCAGAACCTCGTCAATTGAGGTGGCGAGCTCCTCGTACTTAATAAGAATAATCGGGTGTCTGGTAAGCTCCGGGTTAAGCCAGTTATCCAATTGACGTTCAAGGCGAAACTCGTCAATGCCACGCTCCAGATAGGCCTCGATAGACATATTTTTTAGATCCGCAGCGGGGGTATCACTGTTCGCATTCA
>JAYZXK010000447.1:0-4478 GCA_036141415.1 Pseudomonadota bacterium | reverse complement strand
CGCCTTTGCCGAAGATACCGGCGTGCCGCCAGAGAATCTCGCAGACTTTATTATGGAGTTTCGCGCCTTACTGGACGGCCACGGCCTGCAGTACGGTATGTTTGGCCATGTGGATGCCGGCGTATTACATGTGCGCCCGGCGCTCGATTTGTGCGATGTGGAGCAGGAAAAGCTTATGCATCAGATTTCCGATGAAGTGGTTGCTCTGGTGGCCAAATACGGTGGCCTTATGTGGGGCGAGCACGGTAAGGGGTTCCGCAGTGAGTATGGCCCGGCGTTTTTTGGCGAGTCATTATTTGCCGAGCTTCGTCGTATTAAGGGCGCTTTTGATCCGGGCAATAAAATGAACCCGGGTAAAATCTGTACGCCAATCGACAGTGATGACGAGTTGGTGAAGGTGAGCGATCCGAAACGCGCGACCCTCGACCGCACCATACCCGTGGCATTTAAAGAAACCTTTAAGCCTGCCATGGACTGTAACGGTAACGGCCTGTGTTTTAACTACGACACCACATCGCCGATGTGCCCTTCAAGCAAAATAACGCGTGACCGCCGTCATAGCCCTAAGGGTAGGGCTGGTTTAATTCGTGAATGGCTGCGTTTACTGGCGAACCAGGGCGTGGACCATCAGGCGTTGATGAATGGACAGTATAAAACCAGTTGGCTAACACGCTGGCAGAACACCCGTGCTAATTCCGAAGACTTTTCCCATGAGGTACTGGAAGCCATGAATGGCTGTCTGGCGTGTAAATCCTGTAGCAGTCAGTGCCCGGTTAAAGTGGATGTACCAGAATTCAGAGCACAGTTTTTAAATGTGTACTATCAGCGCTATCTGCGTCCTCTCAAACATCATCTGGTGGCCAATGTGGAATCGCTTACCCCATTGATGGCTAAATTGCCCAAGGTCAGCAATGCCCTCATGAATAATGGTTTGGCAAAATCTCTGCTTGAAAAGGTAGCCGGTTATGTGGATGCACCGCCATTGTCGGTGCCTACGCTGTCCGAGCGGTCAGCAGAGGTAATGCAAACATTCGACCTGGCCAAACTGGAACAGCTGGATGCCGAACAGCGCGATAATTACGTGTTAATCGTGCAGGATCCTTTCACCAGTTATTATGATGCCGAGGTGGTCACCGACTTTGGTCGCCTGATCAGAGCGCTTGGCAAAACGCCTGTGTTATTGCCATTTAAGCCCAATGGTAAAACCCTGCACGTGACCGGTTTTCTGGATAAATTTGCCCGTACAGCCACCGATACCGCAGCCTTTTTAAATCAGGTTGCAGGCTTGAATATACCCATGGTTGGGGTCGATACGCCGCTGGTACTGTGTTATCGGGATGAGTACAAAGCACTTGGTGCCGCGCGCGGCGACTTTGTTGTACAGACTGTGCATGAGTGGCTGGCGACACTCCCTGAGTCAACCTGGAAGAGTGGCAATACTTCGCCAGACGCGCCGGTTATGGCATTGTTTGCCCACTGTACCGAGAAGACCGCATTACCGAAAACCGAGCAAATTTGGCAGGATCTCTTTGCCAGAGTCGGGCAAAAAACCGACATCGTGAAAGTAGGCTGTTGCGGTATGGCTGGTAATTACGGCCATGAAGCGGTGAATAAAGCCAACTCGCTGGGTATTTATGAAATGAGCTGGCAGCAGGCGGTAGCCCGTTATCAACCACAGCAAATAATGGCCAGCGGCTATTCCTGCCGCAGTCAGGTAAATCGTATTGATGAATTTAAACCAAAACACCCGCTGCAAGTGTTATTGCAGTGTCTAACTACAAGAATATAAGCACTATGACAGAACAACTAACAGAAGAACAAATCCAGACCTGGGCCCGCGAAGCCTTCCAGCAAGCAAACCAGTTTCTGGCAAAGGAAGGCGTGCTGTTTGACACCGTGGTAACCGAAGAGTGCCGTTATCTGGCACCGCTGGTAGCGGTGTGGAAAATAAAAGCCATGGATAGCAAGCTGTACTGGGTAGTAACCGGTGATTTGCCAACCGACTTTACTCTGGCCGATAACGCCGAAGATGCTCGTGGCGCGCTGCGTTATTTTTCGATGCGCTGGCAAATTAAAGCTGAAAATTTACTGCAAAATAACGACAAAGGAGATGCCAGCCAAACGTCCTATGCACAATTACTGGCAGACCGTGCGGAAAAAATTTACCTGCTGCAAGAAAACGAGGGGCTTTGGGGCTAGTTTTCTGATACCTGACATCTGCTCTTTGGAGCCTGAATCGCGGACTCGTGCGGTATTAATGAATATGCCGTACGTCCGGAATATCAAAATTTTGCCGGTTACACACCATCTTTTGCATGGGAATACCGGCTTCCATAAACACCTTACCAACCGGTTTAAACCCTTTGGCCTGATGAAACTCAACACTAGCGAGTTCTGACTGTAACTGGATTTGTTTGATGTTCTGCGATTCGGCGTGTTTGAGGAGGGCTGCGAACAATAGCTTATAAACCGCCAGAGTGCGGTGGCCGGGTAATACAGCGATTCGCCCTAGCTCGCCGCTCGGGGTCAGGCGGCCAGTGGCAATAGGAGTGTCTTTATCGCAAAACAGTAAAACATGGGCGGCTTTACTGTCTAAATCATCAAACTCCGTGGTTTCCGGGAGCTGCCACTCCAAAACGTACACCGCTTTGCGGAGTGTTTTGAGTTGATCACAGGCCTCTTGCCAAAGTACCTGCTGGACCTTATACGCCATACATACCCCCATGTTGCCATGCTGGCAGCGAAGCCAGCAGGTTATCCCGGTGAGTTGTCTGTCCCTGTACAGCGTTTTTCAGGTCAGAGTTCCCAGTACCCCATATTAACCAGTGTAGTGAATGTACAAAAAATATCCAGTTTGTCCGGGGCGGGCGCCATATCCATGCGATCAACGTCAGCCTGGCTCACCAGTTGGCACATTAACGGGTAATTTTCAGGAGAGAACTTAATTACCTCACCATTAATAAATAAACAATCCGGGAATTGCTGGTTTAACAGTGGCCGGCAGCCCGGCAATTTAACCAGTGTCGCCCCTGATTCTAGGTGCTCCTGCAGAGACTGACTATCAACCGGTTCATTGATCTCCGGCTCAATACCTTGTTCGCTTAGCATGGCTAACAGGGTTTGACTGAAATTGTCATCATCGATGGCCTGGTGCAGCAACTCTTTGAGTGTATCGACTTCCTTTGCCGACACTTCTGCCGGCGAGTCAGACAGGACCAGTGCCGGGTCGGTATAGCGCTTTGTGCCTGTTAACTGTGTTTGTAAATGCTCGGCCAGATAGTTGCCCAGCTGAGCCTGATCCGGTGCCCGAAAGCCAATGGAGTAAGTAAGACTGTCGCTGAGTGTTACCCCATCATGGGGCCAGCCAGGCGGGATATAGAGAATATCGCCGGGCTGTAATTCACTATCAATCACCGGTGTGAAGTCATCCACCTGACACAGCCCTTTAACCGGCTGGGTATTGGTGAGGCCTTCGGGCGAGCCCACCCGCCAGCGCCTGCTACCTTTGCCCTGCAGTAAAAACACATCGTACTGATCAACATGGGGACCCACACCGGCACCTGGTACCGCAAAACTGATCATCAGATCGTCAACCCGCCAGTTGGGGATAAAGTTGAACCGGTCCATCAGCTCGCTGGCGTCAGCAAGAAATCTGTCTACACCCTGAACCAGCAGCGTCCATTGGCCCTGACACGCCGAGAAATCTTCGAAAGGCCCTTGCTGAACAGACCATTGTTCGGCTTGTTTGCTGATCACCCGGCTATCAAGCTCTGGCTCCATAGCTAGGCCCGCCAACTCGTGCTCATCAATGAAGTCGGTAAAATCAGGCAGGCCATTGCGAATGACACAAGGCTTTTTCTGCCAGTATGTTTGTAAAAAAGCTGCAATATCTAAATTAAGCACAGTTATCATTGTTGTTTTGCATTTGCGCCATTATCCCCGGGTTGGCGGTGGATTAAAACCCATAGCCCATAGTTGTCAGGCGATTTTCAGTTTGTAGTAAATATTTGTATCAGGGAGCTTGCTGCTTGCCAGGCTGGTTTTGGCTTTTACCAGGTGAGCCGGAAGATGCTTTGCGGTAACAGGGCATACCGCAATGTATTCTCTGGCAGCATTCTGCTCCAGGCAGGCGGCCAGATTGACCGTTTCGCCCCAGACATCAAAATACGGCCGGTTTTTACCTATAATGCCGGCGGTTAAAGGGCCGGTTGCGATGCCTATGCGCACCGTACAGTTAAGGTGGTGAGCATCACTGTAATGAGCAATCATGCGATGCAATGCACAGGCAAAATGATACATGTGTACACAACAAGTCTCATCCGTCTGGATTTGTAAATTGCTCACTACCATGTACTGGTCGCCATTAGTTTTGATTTTCTCTACCGGAAACTGGTCGCACAAACTATCGATATGCGAATAAAGACGCTTCAGAGCAGTAAGAATTACGCGATCGCCATACTGCCGGTTCAGAGTGGTGT
>JAYZXK010000446.1:0-8826 GCA_036141415.1 Pseudomonadota bacterium | reverse complement strand
TCCGCATGACTAAATGTATCATCGAGGTGTGTAAGTAAAGACATAAAAAAATCCGATACCAGAGACTGATATCGGATTGTGAACCCGTAGAAAGATCGGTCAACCGATCAGTATAAATTTCTTAACTGATCGGCATTACGCTTATTGCGGGCTTTTTGATGGCCAGTATTTACTGCAATGAATTGCCTACGCCGATGATTATGGTAGACAAAACCAGCAGCGAAATACTCAGTAACAGCAAGAGTTTGCTTTTGCGATTAGCGCCTTTCCATTCCAATAACGCCAGCCCCCATAAGGTGGAGAAAATGATGATACTCGCCATGTGAATGGTCCAGCTGGAGAACTCGTAGTCGCCCATATGGCTTTCGCCCATGGTGTAGAAGAAAAACTGAAAGTACCAGCACGAGCCTCCCAGCGCTGCCAGCAGGTAGTTTTTGAGAACCCGGTCAGAAGCCAGTCGTTGGTTACTTTGCTGAGTATGGCCGGTAAATTCAGCTGCTGAACGATTTTTGTGTATCAGCCAGGCACACCATAGGACGTTGGTGGTAAACCCGCCAGCCAGTACCACACAGAGGACCGGCAAGCCTTGCCACAGGTGGTCGGTGCCGGCGGCCAGGGTGAGTTCGCGAATGGGTTTACCGGCGGCAATGCCAAATGCAAAACACGACGACATCACCCCTGAAAACAGCGCAATTATCAGGCCTTTCTTTATATCAATAGCGTCTTCAGACTGGGTGCCCAGACTGCGATTTTTCTCGGCAGTGGCTTTGGCCATCAAAATAACGCCCAGTAAGGTTAAAAAGGTACCAAACACCGCAAACTGGCCGCTTGGTGTAGCCAGCACCTTGCCGATAGTACCATCGAAAACCGGTGGTCCCAGAGTACCCAAAACCGTAGTCAGGCCCAGTACAATTGCCATGCCGGATGAAATTCCCATATACCTTACAGCCAGCCCGAATGTCAGGCCACCAAAGCCCCAGCCAAGGCCCCACAGAAAGCATTGTTGCAATACGCTGAATGAGGTTGTGCTTAATACCTCAAACAGTTGTTGGGTTTGCACCCAGGCAAACAACCAGGGGCAAATCAGCCAGCTGAAAATACCACCAGTTAGCCAGAATATTTCCCATGACCAGTCTTTGATCCGTTTATACGGTACATAGAAGCTGGCAGAAAATAAGCCTCCCAACCAATGAAAGAACACCCCAAGCAATGGATTCTGCATTATTCCTTACTCCTGCTTTACTTATTGTTTTGTAATTTTTAGGTGAACAATTTACAAAAAATGCACATACAGGGAGAGAATACACAATTAATAAACATTTATATACAAAAATAATCACAAATAATCATTATGGTGTGATTATGTGATTGAATTTGATTGTTTAGGGTGAGGGAAGATGCTGAGATGATGGAGCTGGCAAGGAGGCACCAGCTCCGCTGAATAATTAACTTACAGGTACATTAAGGCGCTATTTTGTGAGTCGCCAGCTGTTCATAATAAGGTTGTGCCTCTTTTAGTACCCCTTGC
The DNA here is from genome assembly GCA_036141415.1 of Pseudomonadota bacterium. Taxonomy (GTDB): domain Bacteria; phylum Pseudomonadota; class Gammaproteobacteria; order Enterobacterales; family Alteromonadaceae; genus Alteromonas. The sequence goes on along the minus strand of JAYZXK010000446.1, from coordinate 7,298 downwards.
AGCGCATCGGGCAGTTCCGGTACGGGCGGCTCGGCCGGTGCGAAGCCAGTACTTTTCCAGACTTCCGGATACCAGTGTTCTGCCCAGGCACCATCATTGGGATGGCCGCCTTCAGACCAGTTGAGCATGGCCGGATCCCAGGGAATACCAATGGCATTACACAGCTTTTCGAGCATCACCGGTGGATTCTGGCGAATATCAGAGGAGTCTACGACGATAGGATACTGACCCGACTCCGAGACTATTTTATTAAATAGCTCACACTGGGCGCGGATACCGATATCTTCCAGGCAGGGTGCACCATTCTTTTTATGGTAGCTGGTGATCACCCGGGCAGGATGCCGGATTAAAAACACATTACACACGTCTGATAACCAGTCTAACGGAAACGTTTTAAGCATATGATGGGGCATGTGTTTCTGATAAAACACCGGTTTGTTGTCTGGCGTAGGGCCAATACATCGTTTTGCCACTGCCAACGGATCGGTTTCTTCTCGGGCAAATATCTCATCCTGCATAGGATGCACGCGGTCACTGTGTTTTAGATACGGCGCATAAAATGGCTCATCCCATACCGCACAATCGGCGCGGGCGCCAAAAGCATACATCATGGCGGTAGAGAGATTGCGCGGGCCAGACCACATGGCTATTCGCATGGGCAACTTCCTTTTTATCTGTTACCGGCCACTGCTTAATGACCGGAGGTAAATGCAAGATACCGGCAAGCATAATGGTGCTGCCGGTAATTTTTCAAGTCTATTTTTAATATTTTATACAATATAATATTTTGTTTTGCGAGCCGGAAAATGCTAGGGTAACGCCGTGATTTAGTTGCTTTTAATCCTTCAGGCTGGTGAGCGTATGTTGAACACCGGGTTTATAGGTTAAAAGCTATGGGCTGAAGTATACTTCATCGGTCACAATAAAAGTGCCAATTAAAACAGCAATGAGGAAGCCATGCAGGAACATAAAGCAGGCGGCGCACATGCCTCCATCGATGACGAACGTAATCAGAATATTTTAATTTATATCAACGGTGAGCTGGTGCCCCGGGATCAGGCCAAAGTGTCGGTCTACGACAGCGGCTTTATGCTGGGTGACGGCGTGTGGGAAGGCCTGCGCTTACATAAAGGCAAGTTTTCTTTTATTGACGATCACCTCGATCGTCTGTTTGCCGGTGCCAAAGCGCTGGATATGGATATTGGCAAAAGCCGCGACGAACTGAAAGCGGCTCTGCAACAAACGGTAGATGCCAATGGTATGACCGATGGCGTGCACGCCAGACTGATGGTTACCCGTGGCCCGAAGAAAACTCCTTATCAGGATCCGCGTCTGAGCCTGTGGGGGCCAACCATTGTGATCATTGCTGAATATAAGTCGCAGGATTTAGTGCCAGTGGAAAAGGGCATTAACCTGTTTACCGTTCACGTGCGTCGTGGCCACCCTGATGTTCAGGATCCCCGCTTAAATTCACACAGTAAAATTAACTGTATTACAGCGATGATCCAATCATACAAAGCCGGTGCTGATGAAGCTCTGATGCTTGATCCTCATGGTTTTGTCAGTACCTGTAACTCAACTAACTTCTTTATTGTTCGTAAAGGCGAAGTGTGGACCTCCACCGGTGATTACGCCATGAAAGGCATAACCCGGCAGAAAACTATCGATGTATGCAAGGCCAACGGTATCCCGGTATTTGAAAAGAACTTCTCCCTGGTGGATGTGTACAGTGCCGATGAAGCGTTTGTTACCGGCACTTTTGGTGCACAAACGCCGGTAATCGATGTTGACGGCAGAACCATCGGTGAGGGCAAGCCCGGTGCCATGGTGAAAAAAATCCGCGACTTGTATCACGCTATGGCAGAAGCGCAATAAGGGCCTGGTTTACTGGCTTGTGGCCAGGCAGCTATCCCAGTAGGGCGTATCACCATAAAAGTCGGCAGCAAAGTTAATAAAGGCTCTGACCTTACTGGCCAGCAACTGCCGGTGCGCATACACCGCATATAAATGCAGCGGCTCAGGCTCGTTATCCCGCATAATGAGTCTGAGCCGGCCGGCATTCACTTCTTCAAAGCAAATAAACGTGGGCTGCAACACTATTCCCTGGCCTAACGCTGCCGACTGACATAAAAACTCACCATGATTACAGCTAACCGTACCGAGGCTCTGATGAGGACGCTGATTTAAATACTGATGGGCGGCCGGACTGTTATCGTTATCCAGTAAGCTGTAGCGCAGATAATTGTGTTCAATCAGATCTTCCATGGTGTTTGGCTCACCATATCTGGTCAGATACTCCGGTGCGGCACACATCACCAGTTTGATATTGGTCAGGCGCTTGGCGATCAGCGATGAATTTTTCAGGTGGCCAATTCGCAGCGCCACATCAAAGCCTTCTTCAACAATATCCACTTTCCGATCGTTAAGGTGCAGGTCCACATCCACATCGGGGTACTGTTGATGAAACTGGTTAATAAGCGGTGCCAGATGACGGGTAGAGAACGCTACCGGTGCGCTGATACGTAATAAACCATGAGCTTTATGCTGTAAGTCGCCGAGCTGATTTTCCATGGCGTCTATTTCATCCAGTACCTGACTGGCTCTGGGCAGATATTGCTGGCCGGCTTCGGTCAGATGCACTTTACGGGTGGTGCGGTTAAGCAGACGCGTAGACAGATGCGCTTCGAGTTGCGAAACATACTTACTGATCAGCTGGGGCGATTTTTCGAGCTTATCTGCCGCTGCACTAAATGAACCGCTGCGAGCCACCATTACAAATGCCCGCATTGCATCTAATCTGTCCATAATCTCTATTATCAATAAAATGTTGATAGTTACTCTATTTTAACCCTCTTAATAAATCAATATGTGGATAGTAAAGTATCACCATCGAGTCGGAACAACACAGGATTGTTTCTACATTTACTTATTTTGTTGAGAGAGATTTATTATGAAAGCATTAGTAACCAAATTAGTAAGTTCAAATGCCGGTGTTGCAGCGCTGGTTCTACGGGTACCGGTTGGCCTTACGCTGGCAGCACACGGTGCGCAAAAATTATTCGCCTGGTTTGGCGGTTATGGCCTTGAAGGCACAGGACAGTACATGGCGAGCCTGGGACTGGAGCCGGGCTTCCTGATGGCCTTGTTGGCAGGCAGCGCTGAATTCTTTGGTGGTCTGGCCCTGGCGCTGGGTTTACTGACCCGTCCTGCCGCCGCAGTCAGCGCATTCACTATGCTGATTGCTATCTTTAGTGCACATATCCAAAACGGTTTGTTTTTATCTAACGGTGGTTATGAGTATGCACTGGTCCTGTTCGCAGTCACTGTTTCGCTGGCAATCACAGGTGCTGGCCGCCTGGCCGTTGATAATGTGATAGCCCGCGCCCTGACAACTAAGTAAACACCACACCCACATTAATAGCTGCCAGGCTTGTCCTGGCAGGCTGTACAGGAGGAGACAGAATGTTAGTGAATGGAAAATGGGATGCCGATTGGCAACCTGTTCAGAACAAAGACAAGGACGGGCGTTTTATTCGTCAGGTTTCATCCTTTAGGCATTGGATAACGCCAGATGGTTCACCCGGTCCCACCGGCGAGGGTGGCTTTAAAGCTGAAGCGGGCCGCTATCATCTGTATGTTGCTTATATTTGCCCCTGGGCATCACGTGCGCTAGCAGTGCGTGCGCTAAAAGGCCTGACGGATCTCATCACTGTAAGCGTGGTGAATCCGCGTTTAAGCGACCAGGGCTGGCAGTTTGGCGGTTATCCGGGGAGTACCGATGATGAACTCAATCAGGCAACCTATATGCACCAGATTTATACGCAGGTAGCGCCGGATTTTACCGGCCGGGCAACAGTACCGGTGCTGTGGGACAAAAAGCAGCAAACTATTGTTAATAATGAGTCAGCGGATATCCTGCGAATGCTGAATTCGGCCTTTAATGAACTGGTTAATACCGGCCCGGATCTTTACCCGGCAGAGCTGGCTGATGAGATTGATGAGCTGAATGAAGAGATTTACCACAAGCTGAATAACGGGGTTTATCAGGCCGGCTTTGCCTCCAGCCAGGCCGCTTATGATGAGGCTTTTGATAACGTATTTAGCACATTGGAAAAGCTCGAAGCCAGACTGGCCGATGGTCGAAAGTACGTTTTTGGCGATGTTCTGACCGAAACCGACATCCGGTTGTTTGTTACCCTGGTGCGATTTGATGCCGCTTACTACGGTTTGTTTAAGTGTAACCGCCAATTGATCAGGGAATTTCCTTATCTTAATGCTTATATGCATCGGATCTGGGCCCTTGAAGGTATTGCTGATACGGTAAACATAGACCATATCAAAGCCGGTTATTACTCCATCAAAGCATTGAATCCCGGCGGGATCGTGCCGCGTGGCCCACAATTTTAAGGAGGTGTTATGCAGGCATCACAACAAGCATTGTTTATTTCCCATGGCGGCGGTCCGATGCCGTTACTGGGCGACCCCGGCCACCGTGCATTAACCGAGCATCTGGCGCAGCTGGCAGGCACCATTCGCCAGCCAAAAGCCATCCTTATCATCAGTGCGCACTGGGAGGAATCGGTGGCAACAGTGACCACTAATCCGGCGCCGGAACTGATTTATGATTATTACGGTTTCCCGCCGGAAAGTTACGCTATTAAATATCCCTGTGCAGGCGAGCCTGAGTTGGCCGGTAAGGTCGCTCAGGTGATTCGGGCGGCTGGCATTGCCGTTGCCGAGGACTCTAAGCGCGGACTCGATCACGGGGTGTTTGTGCCGCTTAAAATCATGTATCCGGACGCCGATATCCCTTGTATTCAGTTGTCACTGGTAAATACCCTGGACGCTGCCGCGCATATTCGCATCGGTGAAGCACTGGCTAATCTGGATTATGATGACCTGCTCATTCTGGGCTCAGGCTTTTCGTTTCACAATATGCGGGCGTTTTTTACCGCCGATACGCCGCAGACCCGCGCAATGAATCAGGGTTTTGAAGACTGGCTTAAAGAGGTGTTAGCCAGCACGTCGGTAAGTGAAACTGAGCGTGTGGAAAAGCTAAAGAATTGGCAGCAGGCGCCGGGAGCGCGATTCTGTCACCCGCGTGAAGAACACCTGATACCACTGCATGTGTGTTATGGCGCTGCGGGACGCGCCGCCGACCTCACCGATTCGGTTGTGGTGCTTAACAAGCAGGCTGGCACTTTTGGCTGGTTTAACCCGGCTTAAACTAGTCTGCCGGTTGTTACATCGGCCTGGCCGATACCAGTGCAATAGCCTGTTCAGTTTGCTGTTGTAACATCCGGTTAATTTTAAAATGCTCAGGGCTCCAGCCCGCTAAAAAGCGGTGAAAGTCGGCATTAGCCACGCAGTAGAGTTGTCGCCAGTTGTTGCACACCGCTTCACATTCCACTGGCGCCAACTGCTTGCTTAAAGCGCTGCGTAATTCCTCAAAGTAATAATCAAGACAGTCTTCGGTATTGTTAAGCAACTCTTGCTCAGACAACACGCTGCCCAGAAAATAAGCCACATCCTGAACGCCAATACCGCCTCCCACATACTGAAAGTCAACCGCTGCGACAGCCTGACCATCAGCACTAAAACAAAAGTTAGCTACCTTGGCATCACCGTGGATAAGGGTGCGATAGGGGCATTGCTGCAGCGTTTTATCAAACGCCGGGCCAAACTGTTTAAGCGGGCCTTCTGCCATTTTACTGAACTCGTCGGGGCGAGTTGCCAAATGCCAGTAACTGCCCTGTTGCCATAAGCCGTCTGGTGCCTGATTAATAAATCTGGCATGAAATGCGGCTAGCCAGGCAAGTACGGGTTTACAGGCGTCGGCGCTAAGCTGCTGATGCCTGTATTCAAAGCCGTCAGCATTTAAGTCACTTAGCACCAGTGCCAGGCGGGTTCCGGACTCATTGTTTTGTGCATCTGAAGCTATCAACTGAGCAAGCTTGCCATGGCCTGCAAAGAGAGGCGCGTAATGAGTATAGAAATACTGCTCTATCTCATAGGAGCGCCATTTACGCTTGAGACTATGCTGGCTGCTCCAGCCTCGCGGGTGACGGAACGTGGCTGGCTGAGAAATGAGTTTGATGATCACGTTGGCCTGGCGAGCGGGCGAGTAACAGCGCAGCAGCTGACCAAAGTCACTCCACAGTGACTGCACCAGTTCAAACTGACTCACCTGTGGGTCTTGCAACAGGCTTTGTAGCCAGGGTAAAGGTAAAAACGATGGTGTATTCATAATCATGCTACCGCGTAAACAAAAAAGGCCAGCATGGCTGGCCTTTTCAATAATATTACCGTTTTACACGCTGGCTGGACGGGTCGTCGGCGCTGATGCTACGGCATTAGCATTTGCCATCGTTGCCAGGCGACCAGATACCGGCAGGGCAGGACGCTGATCGTCGGCTCTGCTGATAATGGTGATCTCTTCCGTTGACGCTGCCACCTGCGGTGGGTTGGTCTTTGGATGAGAAGCCGTAAATTTACCTAAACTGCTGGCCATAGCCACTTTAGCAGGTGCTGCCAGAGCGGTGTTTGCCGGTTTAGTCTCGGCTACAGGTTCTGGCGTGGCCGCTACCGGCGCTGATTCAGCCTCCGGCTCTGGCGCTTTTTCTACAGCGGCAGTGTCTTCGGCCTGGCTTTCAGGTGCTTCAGTGACAACCGGTTCAGCAGCTTCAGGCGCAGTTTGCTGCTGCACTTCTTCCGTTGCGGCGGGGGCTTGCGGCTCGACTGGCGCTGGTTTTTCTGGCGCTGGTTCTTCAGACGCTTGCTCTGCCGGGGCTTCTTCGGAAGTGGCCGGGCTCTGTGCTTCGGCTTCCAGATTGATTTCGACCTGCTTTGGTTCTTCAGTCGCAGGCGATTCCGGTGCTTCAGATGCTGCTACGGTTTGGTTATCTGTAGCGGCAGTCTCGGCAGGTTCAGGTGCATCAAACTGCAGTTCATCCTGCTGAGCTGGCTGAGCCTGAGTTTCATCATCTGACTTTTCCTTTTTACGACGCTGGCCAGCTGCACGGGCATGGCGAGGTGAGCGGCGGCTGCGGCTGCGTGAGCCTTTTTCAGCACGTGCTTTATCGTCATCGTCCTGCTGATTAGCGTCATCCTGACCTTCTGCCAGTTGCTGAGTCGCTTCCACGGTTTCAGCTTCCGACTGTTCGCTCTGTACCGGCGCTTGAGGAGCCTGAGCTTTCTCTTCTACGCTGGCCGGAGACTGGGTAACAGTCTCTTTTGCTATAGTTTCAGTCTGGTTAGCTGGCGCGTCTGCCGGCGGTTGATTTTAGTTCTTGTCGGCT
>JAYZXK010000445.1:0-19193 GCA_036141415.1 Pseudomonadota bacterium | reverse complement strand
CCACGCTTTTTACCGTTTCAATTTCAGCTTCAGACAATGTAGTAGTTTGAACAGGGTCGATGTAGCGTTGAGACAACAGCATGCCTTTGTAGAGCCGGTGCCACCGCTTGATGATATCTTTACTGCTTAACGAATCGGCCTTTTGTTTATTGATACGTAATACCACGTGGGTGTGGTTACTCATTACCGCATAAGCGCATACATCAACGAAAAACACCTCTGCTAAAAACAGTAATCGGTCTTCTACCCACTGCCGACGATGCTCATAACTTTTGCCGGTTTGGTTATCTTTTCCACACAAATACGCTCGTCGAACACAGCGGGAAACACAGTGATAGTAAGGGGTATCAGAAAGGTTGATAAGGCTTTTACGTGGTCTGGGCACAAAGCTTCACTAAAATTAGAATAAATAGTGTACTCATTGTGCCAGCACAAAGACAAAATCCAACTGGACCTGAGTCTAGCTAGTGACTGTCCCTTTTAACTCGACTACAAGAGTACTGCGTGATTTCAGTTCCAATCAATAACGGCTAACCGTCACCTTAACAACGGTATAGAAAGTGACTGTCCCTTTTACTCGTTTATAAAATGTTGTTAATCGAAACCGATGATGCATCATCTTTGACTGTCAAACCCAACTAAATAGACCACACCCATATAAAATGAAATCTAGTGTAAAGGTTAACGCCTGCTATTGATTTAAGTTGGACTCTGCTTCTTTATTGCTGGTTTTGCTGTGACTGACGACGTTTTTCTTTTCTCAACTGCCAGGCTTTGCGAACCGAGAAGCGCCATAGCCAGTTCAGCGTATAGTAGCCGGTTAAACCAAACACCACCGAACAGATCCCACAGCCAAGTAAGAAAGACGGCCCGATGGTCGACAAAGAGCTGACAACCCAGTCCCAGGTGGGCTCAAAGTGAAAGGCCTCAGACTTGGTCCCAAGGACAGTAGAGCCTACCAGATAGGCGCCGTAGAATATGGGAGGCATGGTAAAGGGATTAGTGATCCAGACGGTCGCTACAGACAATGGCAGGTTCACCCGGCAGGGAATTGCGGTGGCCGCTGATAACCACATTTGAAAGGGCACCGGCCAGAACGCGAAGAACAATCCGATACCGAAAGCACCGGAAGCGGATTTCCGGTTCAGATGCCATAAATTGGGCTCATGAAGAATGCTGCCAAAGATTTTTAAGGCCCGATTTTCCTTTATCGAATGCGGATCAGGCAAATAGCGTTTTATAAACTTCTTCGGCATAAATCTAACAATCTTTTCTCAAACAGAGTCACTGGTGAATACAAGCATGCTAACAACTGCGGCGACAGCATTTAGCGGCGCAGTGATTTCAGGTCGCTGGTGGTCAGCACTGCCCCACAGCGGGTTGCCGTTTGTGCTGGCATTTATATCACTATCAGCCTCGGCGTTACTCATAGCTGATTATTGTAACGCAAAACGATGGCAAAAACCGTTACGCTTTGTCTGGGTTGCGATAGCTGCTGCAACTGCCGGCCTTTTTGTGGCAACGAGTGTAGGGCAATCATACCTCAAGTGGCAACAGCTTGGTGGTGAAATTCAACAAGATGTCATAATTGAGGGACGAGTTGTTGGATATCAGCGTTTTGCCGACTACGACAGGCTAATCCTGACCGGTATTATCGTGGATCAGCATGTCTGGGAAAAGCAGTGGGCGATCCAGTTACATTACTACCGGCCCCAGGCAGCGTTTACTACTGGCCAGCGTATCCGCACTGCTGCCAGAATCAAACCGGCCCGGGCCATTGCTAATCCAACGGGCTTTGATATGCAGCGTTGGTTTGTAAGTCAACGGATAGTCAAAACCGGCTACGTGCAGGGTCATCGCATTGCACTGATTGAGCCTGATACCTCTACCCGTAATCGCTTAAAGTCCAGACTAACCTCATTACAACTGCCGGGCGAAAAATGGCTGCTGGCTTTATTGTTCGGTGAGCGGCAGGAATTTACTAAATCAGACTGGCAGTTGTTACAGCAAACGGGCACTGCCCATCTGTTTGCTATCTCTGGCTTGCACCTGATGATTGTTGCAGGCGCAATTCTTATTTTTCTCAGAGGCTGGATTGCTGCATCTGCATGGTTAAGTTTTACCCTACCAAAAAGTCTGTATCTAACTGCTTTTATTTTTGTGCTGGCTACCTGTGGCTTTTATGCCTACTTGGCTGACTGGCAAATCGCCGTTTTACGAGCTTACTGTGCGCTGCTGCTAGTCGCTGTGTTGCACGTGCTTAAATTACGCTTGTCGCGGCTAACACTGGTGGTACTCACATTGTCTTTGGGCATTTTGCTAGATCCCATGGCCGTTTACGGGGCGGCTTTGTATTTAAGCGTTGGTGCTGTGGCCATAATCATCTGGTTTCACTGGTGGTGGGAAAAGTCATCCCGCAATGGTAATTGGATTAGGGGAGTGGTGCTGTTACAGCTCATGCTGAGTGTACTTATGGCACCGCTAGTGGGCGCGCTGCTGGGGCAGGTTAGTTTGATTTCGCCGTTGATTAATTTACTGATCGTACCGGCAATGTCATTGCTGGTGATCCCTTTGTGTCTGCTGGGCTTGTTAATGCTCATTGTTTTGCCGGTTGAACATCCCTTTACTGGCTGGGTTTTGTATGGTTGCGGCAAGGTGCTCGAATGGCTGATGCAGCTGCTTGACCAAGTGGCCAGCTTTATTGGTGACTATGCGGCTATTCCGGTATTTACTTCTACCTTGTTGATGGCCAGTGTGATAGCGCTGTTACTTATTTTAGCCCCGCCATTTAAAGGGCAATTGCTTTTGATGTTAGTTACGCTGTTGGCTTGTTCTGGCGGATACCTGCCTGTAGCAAGGAAGACGAACGACTGGCAGGTACATGTCTTTGATGTGGGGCAGGGCAATGCCACACTTATCAGCCGCAACAGCAAAGCTATTTTGTTTGATACCGGCGCGGCCTTTGCCTCAGGGTTCAATTTTGTAGAGACTGTTATCCGCCCCTTTTTGCAGATCCGCGGCTTGCAACTCGAACGGGTATTTATCAGTCATTTCGATAATGACCATGCCGGTGGGTTAGGTTATATTCGCACAGTGTATCCTGAGCTCACCATAGTCACCCCGAAGGATAATTGCCATGCAGGCAGCAAATGGCAGTGGCAGGGCTTAAACATGCAGGCTTTGTGGCCCCTACCAGATTCTAAAGAGGGCTGGTCTGATAACGATGGTTCCTGCGTGATTAAAATAACGGATGGCCGCTTCAGCATGTTACTGCCTGGCGATATTGAGCAAAAGGCGGAGCACGCGCTGTTGAGCTTACCTGAAGTCAGTCAGGCGCTGACGTCAAACATCATACTGGCACCGCATCATGGCAGTAAAACCTCATCATCCACTGCCTTTATCGAACAGGTAAAGCCGCAATTTGTGGTGTTCTCTCAGGGCTGGCTTAATCGCTGGGGTTTTCCTCATCAACATGTTGCTGAACGTTACCGGAATGCGGGCAGTCAGGCATTGCTTGTTAGTGAGAGCGGCTATTTGCGCTTTGATATTACCGGCGACGGAATCAGTACTTATACTTATCGGGAAAGTCAGCATAGCCGCTGGCATCATAAAACGTTTGTAAAGCAGTAAACTGCCCATAAATAAAGACATTCCGTGCAAACGGTTTTGACAACGTGAATCGATTATTTTGGTGTGTCATGGGTATAGCAGGTACAATGGCGCCGATTTTTATAGTAAACAGTGAACTATGCAACAGAATGACACTCAAGCATTGCCGGTAAAACGGTTTTTTAGCTACCTGAAAGCCTACAAACTTGCCTTTATTGTGGCATTTATCGGCATGGTGGGTTACTCGGCACTCGATACCTTTGTGATTTCTCAGGTTCAGCCTGTTATCGACCGGTCGCTGAACAACCAGGACTACGGTTATTTGCGTATGGCCGCCTACCTGGTGGTACCGGTTTTTATTCTGCGCGGCATCTTTAATTTTATGGGCAGTTACGCACTGAGCTGGATTGGGGCTCAGGTGGTAATGACCATGCGTCAGCAACTGTTCAGTAAATATATTCATCTGCCGGTCAGCTTTCACGACCAGCAGGCCAAAGGTAATCTGATTTCTAAAGTCATTTACGATACCGACCAGGTGGCCCGTGCGGCGGGTAAATCACTGGCGATCCTGGTGCGTGAAGGCGCTCTGGTGATAGGGATCCTGGCCTGGATGTTTTATCTCTCCTGGCAGCTATCACTGGTGTTTTTGTTTGTCGGGCCCGTGGTAGCGGTAATCGTCACTTTTGTTACCAAACGTTTTCGTACGGTTAGCCGCAATATTCAGAAGTCCATGGGCAATCTTACCAGCGCGGTTGAGCAGGTGGTCAAAGGCCACAAAGTGGTTTTAATGTTTGGTGGTCAGCAAAAAGAGCAGGACCGCTTTGCTAAAAAGAATAACACCAATCGCCAGCAAACCATGAAGCTGGCCGTTACGCAAACCCTGAGTGTGTCGAGCATTCAGGTCATCGCTTCTGTTGCCCTGGCGGTGGTGCTTTATATCGCCAGTACGCCGGGTATGCTGGCTGAGCTCACTGCGGGTACCTTTGTGACCATCGTATTTTATATGGTGATGCTGCTTAAACCGCTAAAGCAACTGACTACGGTTAACAGCGAGTTTCAAAAAGGCATGGCAGCTTGCCAGAGCATCTTTGCCGTGCTGGATGAGCAAATTGAAAAAGATATCGGTGTGCTTGATGCCAACGAGGTAAAGGGCAACATACGTTTTAACAACGTAACATTTACTTATCCGGGTAAGCACACTCCGGCGATCGATAGCATGAATCTCGATGCCCCCGCCGGCACCAGTATCGCGCTGGTGGGCCGTTCTGGTAGCGGCAAGTCAACCATGTCGAACTTACTCACCCGTTTCTATTTGCCCGAGCAAGGGCAGATCACACTGGATAACACCGATATCAACGAATTTAAGCTCACTGAGCTACGCAAAAATATCGCCCTGGTATCCCAGCAGGTCACCTTGTTTAACGATACCATCGCCAATAATATTGCCTATGGCGTGGCCGAGAACGTTTCCCGTGAGGCCGTTGAAAAGGCGGCCAAACTGGCTCATGTAATGGAATTTGCTGATTTGCTCGAAGATGGTCTGGATACCATGATTGGTGAGGATGGCTCTGCGTTGTCTGGCGGACAGCGCCAGCGCGTGGCCATCGCCAGAGCGCTGCTGTTGGATGCGCCGGTGTTAATTCTCGATGAGGCAACCTCGGCGCTGGATACCGAATCAGAACGGATGATCCAGGATGCCCTGGTAACACTGCAACAGGATCGTACCAGTATTATTATTGCCCATCGGTTATCCACTATCGAAAATGCCGACCAGATCCTGGTGATAGACCAGGGTAAGATTATTGAGCAGGGCAAGCATCAGGACTTACTTAACAAGGGCGGTGCTTATGCGCAGTTACACGCGCTGCAGTTTGGGGAGTAGCAATGTCGGCGCTTAACCGAATGTGGTATGAAGGGCGCTGGTATCAATGGTTGTTGTTGCCCTTTACGCTGCTATTTTTTTTATTATCAGCGTTACGTCGATTACTGTTTCGGCTGGGCGTCAAGAAGACCGTAACACTGCCGGTGCCGGTTATAGTGGTAGGCAATCTCTCAGTTGGCGGTAATGGCAAAACACCATTGGTAGTGGCGCTTTGCGAGAGGCTCCAACAGACCGGCTTCAAAGTCGGTGTGGTGAGTCGGGGTTATGGTGCTAAAACCACCGAGTTTCCTCATCAGGTTAGCAAAAGCGATTCAGCCCCCATGGTTGGTGACGAACCTTTATTGATAGCACGGCGCACGGGTGTGCCGGTGGTTATCGATCCCAACCGCCCCCGTGCAGCACAGCAACTGGTAGAGCAAGGTTGTACAGTGATCATCAGTGACGATGGCTTGCAACATTACGCGCTGGGCCGGGATGTTGAGTGTGTGGTGGCTGACAGACGTTTGTTTGGTAACCGGCAGTTGCTGCCTATGGGGCCGTTACGTGAAGGTCTCTGGCGACTTAAAACCATTGATTTCTTAATATTAAATCAGTCTGGTGAGGCGCTTGAGTTACCAAATATCAGCAATATGCCGACACCATTTCAAATGTCTTTGCAGCCCGGCAAACTGATTAATGTATTGCAGCCCCAGTTACAGCGAGACCTTGAGGAGCTGGAACAGGAATCACATATTACCGCCATGGCGGGTATTGGCGATCCGAGTCGTTTTTTTTACCAGTTAAAAGAGATGGGCGTAAGGCTTGATCATTGCGTTGCGCTGGCCGATCATCATGCTATCGGTAAACAGGATATTCCAGACGGCTGTGTGATCATGACCGAAAAAGACGCAGTGAAGGCGGTGGCGCACGCCCATGATAACTGTTGGTACCAGCCGGTGGATGCGGTGCTGGCCAAAGATTTTTATACTCAGCTCATTCAGCGTATTGCACGCTGAACAAAAATAACAAAGGAAACACCATGGCATTTGATAAAAAGTTGCTGGAAATAATAGCCTGCCCAGTGTGCAAAGGAAAATTGATGTACACAGAGAGTAATAATGAGCCTGGCCTGGTATGTCGTTATGACCGTCTGGTTTACCCGATTAACGATGGTATTCCGGTATTACTGGAAGAGAAGGCCACGGCGATCTCTCTTGACGAACTCGAAGCACTGAAAAAAGGATAATCTTGCCCATGGATTTTACGGTTGTCATTCCCGCCCGCTATCAGTCCAGCCGCTTCCCCGGTAAACCGCTGGCGAATATTCAGGGCAAGCCCATGGTTCAACATGTGGTGGACAGGGCCAATGAGGCAGGCGCCAGCAAGGTCATTGTCGCTACCGATGATGATCGCATTGCCAGTGTGGCCGCGCAGTTTGCTACCGTGGTGATGACAGCAACCACGCACACTTCCGGCACTGAGCGTATTGCCGAAGTGATCCAGACCCAGCAGATTGCCGATGACACCATTATCGTCAATGTGCAGGGCGATGAACCCTTTGTACCAGCAGACAATATCCGTCAGGTAGCGGCTAATCTGGCAGCCAATCCTGCGATGCAAATGGCAACGCTGTGCACGCCCATTGCTCACGAAGACGATGTCTTTAATCCTAACATCGTAAAAGTGGTCTTTTCGGCATCGGGTAAAGCGCTGTATTTTTCCCGCTCAGTGCTACCTTTTGCCCGCGATACTATGATGCAGCCACCGGTGAGTGCGGATCCCGGCTTGTATTATCGCCATATTGGTTTGTATGCTTATAGCGCAAGCTATGTTAATCAGTACGTAAGCTATGAGCCATCTGACTTAGAGCAAATTGAGTCACTCGAACAGTTAAGGGCCTTATGGTATGACGATGCTATCCATATTGAAGAAGCGCTGTCGGAGCCGCCGGTAGGTATAGACACACCGGATGATCTGACTAACCTGCTGGCCAGTCTGGCCGCGGATAACTAGGTACTAAAAGCTTATAGTTAGCGTAACGCGCATAAGGAGTCATCATGAATGTTGTTATTACCGGTGCCAATCGCGGCATCGGCCTTGCCTTGGTGAAGCAGTATCTGGCTGGTGGCCACTCGGTTTATGCCCTGTGCCGGAACAGCTCAGATGCGCTGAATGTTACCGGCGCTGACGTAATCAATGGTGTGGATGTGGCTGTGCCAGACAGTCTACCGCAAGCGTTGGCACCGTTAAATGACGTAGATATTGATATTCTGATCAACAATGCTGGTGTGCTGGCTAATGAAGCCATCACGGACTGGCAGCCCAATACCATTGATTATCAGTTCAGAGTGAATGCCATGGGTCCGTTACTGGTTACCCAGTGTTTGTTAAAACAGCTTTCATCAGGTAGTAAGGTGGCACTCATAACCAGCCGAATGGGCTCAATGGCCGATAATGGTTCCGGCGGATACTACGGTTATCGGATGAGCAAGGCGGCGCTTAACGCAGCAGGCGTTTCCCTGGCTAATGATCTCAAAGCAGATGGCATTGCCGTAGGCCTGTTTCATCCCGGGTTTGTGCAAACCGAAATGGTGGGGGGTAATGGCGATGTCGACGCCGATACCGCCGCGGCCAGTCTGGTTGCCCGAATTGGCGAACTGACCCTGGCTAACGCCGGGCGATTTATTCACGCTAAAGGTGATGAGCTACCCTGGTAACTGGTTACCGAGGCGGATTACTCCGCCTCATCTTCTGTTTCGTCCTGCTCTTCAGACATTACGGCCCACATGTCATGCTCATCGGTATGGATGACTTCAGCCCAGACGTGCTGGCCGGGTTTAACATCATAAACTCCATTTAAGTGCACCACACCATCTACTTCCGGGGCATCAGCATAACAACGACCCACCGCGCCTTCAGCATCCACAGAGTCTATGACTACCTGATATTCCTGACCAATTCGCTGTTTCAGGCGCTCAGCGCTAATTTCGCCCTGCACGGCCATAAAGCGCGCCAGACGCTCCTGTTTAACCTCTTCATCCACCGGGTCGGGTAGATCGTTAGCCACAGCGCCTTCAACCGGTGAGTAGGCAAAACAACCGACCCGGTCGAGCTGAGCTTCACGCATAAAGTCGAGTAATTCCTCAAACTCTTCTTCCGTTTCGCCCGGAAAACCAACGATAAAGGTGGAGCGAATAATCAGCTGAGGACAGGCTTCGCGCCATTGCTTAATACGTTCCAGCGTGCGTTCTGAACTGCCCGGACGCTTCATTAATTTGAGGATGCGCTTGTTGGCGTGTTGGAAGGGGATATCCAGATAGGGCAGGATCTTACCTTCGTTCATCAGCGGGAAAAGGTTGTCTACATGAGGGTAGGGGTAAACATAGTGCAGTCTTACCCACATACCCATTTCGCCAAGTTTTTCACATAATTGTTGCAGGTGAGTTTTTACCGGCATGCCATTCCAGAACCCGGTGCGATGCTTCATATCCACGCCATAGGCACTGGTGTCCTGCGAAATCACCAGCAATTCGTTAACGCCGGCATTTTTTAAGCGCTGGGCTTCATCGAGAATTTCGCCAATAGGGCGGCTCACCAGATCGCCGCGCATTGATGGAATAATGCAGAAGGTACAGCGATGGTTACAGCCTTCGGAAATCTTAAGGTAGGCAAAATGACGAGGCGTGAGTTTAATACCGTGATCCGGAATAAGGTGTTCAAACGGATTATGCTGAGGCTTGGGCAGGTGATCATGCACCTGATTAACCACTTCCTCATAGGCATGAGGGCCGGTTATCGCCAGTACATTGGGGTGTACTTCACGAATTTCATCTTCTTTAATGCCTAAACAACCGGTCACGATCACTTTGCCGTTTTCAGCCAGGGCTTCGCCAATGGTATCCAGTGATTCCTGCACCGCTGCGTCAATAAAACCACAGGTATTCACGATAACCAGCGCGGCATCATTATAGGTAGGTACTACCTCGTACCCTTCTGTGCGAAGCTGAGTCAGAATTCGTTCTGAATCCACCAGGTTTTTCGGGCAGCCGAGGCTCACAAAACCGATTTTTGCTTTCGCAGTATCAGAGCTGTTTGTCATTTCTGATTGCTGCTTTAACACCGCTTTAGGTCCTTCCAGTGTGGTGGTTTGTTTGGGGTCAAATTTTTCAACGGTCATAGTGAACTCTGATGGTGTGCGACGGCAGTTTCAAAAGGGCGCAGATTATACCCAAAAAGATTGTTAAGTTCACCCGGCGCCGTAGACGAATGACAAAAATTACCGGTGATTTGGATAACAACTGGCATTACAACAGCGTTAGATTAAGGACATTCTGCCAATTAGTTAAATCGATTGCTTAAATGCGAAAACCATTGAACGGAGAAAAGCGGTTTGTTGAACCCGGCAATATTCATTCTTGCCCGCGATGCGGGTGTGTTAAACTGGCGAAAATGCCAGCCTGGGATATCTGCAAATGCAATCTGCCCGCGGTATAGTCAGGTTAGCTGTTACCCGCTGAAAGGCCAGGTATTAACGGACAGTCATTTTTCTGAATATTTAAGTAGTTTATGATCCCCTTACCACTCAAACATTACGACGAAGCCGGTACGGTACTGCCGCCGCGATGGTTTTACTGGATGTTGGCAATAGCCTGTCGCGATCTGCTGCTGGTGGCGGCGTTTACTGCTATTCCGGCTGAGTCTGACCGGCTCTATCATATTTTCTTTCCACACAGCGACGTACTATGGCTGCAAATTGCGGTGACATTACCTTTTCTGCTGGTGCTCGTACTGATGAGCTTCAGGGAACATTTGTGGAAGCGAGGGTTTACGGGCTGGCGTTTACTGATAAAGCCGCTTTGCACCCTTGGAAGTTTGTGTCAGTTGTTGCTGATTGGCAGCTTTCTGGAGCGCGCTGGCTGGCAGTTTAATGGTTATCTTGGTGCGGTGGCGCTGCTGATGATTGCGTTAATGTATATGGTTAACCGCAGCCATCATCTGGCCATCATGTTACATGACTGGCGTCAGCCGCCAGCCAGGGAGCAGGCAGAAGAATAAATTACTGCGTGTTATTTGCCAGTGCCTGATCAAAGTAGGCCTTAACACTTACCTGACTGTCATTAACCAGTCGCTCATAACAAATTCCGGCAAAGGCGTAAGAATACTCACCCACATCCAGCACCACATAAGGCGCGCTTTTATCAGACTCGTCATAACGCCAGCTGCCGCCTATCAGACTACGCATTACTTCACCAATGTAAGCACCGTAAATATTACACAGCGTGAATACCGCGTTATCTTCCAGGGCCTGATCCTTAAAACGGTCGATAAACGCCAGCAGCAGGCTGTCTATTAGTTCGATGCTTTCAGCGCTGTAGTCTAACTCAATGTTAAACATATCCCGACTGGTACCTACAGCGTCTTTTGCGCTGTCTGCCATCAGTTGTTCTAGTTCGTGTTGTTGCATAATGGCTCTCCTTTTGCGGTATTGTGCGCGAGCCCGCGTGAAATGTCGAGCCGCGTTACAGTTAAATGCCGGTGAGCTTATTGATAAGCCTGGCGGCGGCAAACATACCAAAGGAAGCCGTTACCATAACCGACGCACCAAATCCGGAGGCACAATCAAGGCGGGTGCTGCCATCGGTGAGGGACTTGTTATGACAAACCGAGCCATCGGGCTGAGGGTAGCGAAGTTGTTCAGTTGAATAGATACATTCAATGCCGAAGCGTCGTTTCGGGTTTTTGGAAAATCCGTAGTTACGGCGCAATTCATTACGAAGTTTTGCCGCTAACGGATCCTGAATGGTTTTCGCCAGGTCGGCGCAGGTTATCTGGGTTGGGTCAACCTGACCGCCGGCTCCGCCTACGGTAACCACGGGTAATTTATTGCGTTTGCAGTAATATAAAATGCTGGCTTTAGCCTTGATGGAATCCGTGGCTTCTATAACGCCATCGTATCCTCCGGCCAGGTGTTCCATAACCGTGTCAGGCGTAACAAAATCTTCAATAACATTCACTTTGCATGCCGGGTTGATTTGACTGATACGCTGTGCCATTACCGTAACTTTGGCCTGGCCAACGGTATCATTTAACGCATGGATCTGGCGGTTGGTATTGGTAACACAGATGTCATCCAGATCAATCAGGGTAATCTGACCTACGCCCGTTCTGGCCAGCCCCTCAGCGCTCCACGAGCCAACACCGCCAATGCCAATAACGGCAATATGCAGCCCGGCAATGTGCGTGGTTTGTTGCTCGCCATATAACCGGGCAACACCGCCAAAGCGTTGTGAATCAAACATTTCAGACCCTTTTTGGTTGATGTTAATGATGGGACGGGTACTATCGGGGTGAGTTTAGCATTTTTCAATACAATACCCATGACAGAATGTGATTTTGCCATCGTCGGTGCTGGTATTATTGGCGCTGCCGTGGCTTATAAGCTGAGTCGGTGTCAGCCCGGTGCCCGCATCATGCTGTTCGACAAAGAAACGGATTGCGCTGCCCATCAGACCGGGCGTAACTCCGGGGTGATACACGCCGGGGTTTATTATGCGCCGGGCAGCTACAAAGCCCGTTTTTGCCGCGCCGGGCTGGAGCACACCTTTGAATTATGCAGGGAATTTGGTTTGCCCCATGAACAGTGCGGCAAACTGATTGTGGCAACGAGCGAAGATGAGTTGCCCGCTCTGGAAGACCTGTACCATCGTTGCGAACAGAACGAACTCCAACCACAGCGGCTAACGGCTGCTGAAATTCAACGCCGTGAACCTGCCATCAATGCTGTGGGCGGTTTCTTTGTCGCGCAAACCGGCATCACTGACTACAAGGCTATCACGGCCTGCCTGTTACAGCAGGCAAGCGCTCGGGGTCAGTGCCAGATCCATTATCAGCATAAGCTTGAGAGTATAGAGGACAGTAATAACGGCGTGTTGTTACGATTTTCTCAGCCGCGGGGCGAAACCGCGGTCCGGGCGGATAAATTAATCAATTGCGCAGGTATTTATAGTGACGAACTGATCCGGATGCAGGGACTTGAGTGCGACTTCAGAATGTTGCCTTTTAAAGGTGAGTATTACCGTTTAAACCGTAAGTACGATGACATCACCCGTCACCTGATCTATCCGGTACCGGATCCGGCGATGCCATTTTTAGGAGTACACTTAACCCGAATGATAGGCGGGTACACTACTGTGGGGCCAAATGCTGTTCTGACCACAGGCCGGGAGGCATATAATAGTTTATTCAGCACTGATGCTGAATGGTTGCATCTGTTTGCCCACGGTGATGTGTGGAAATTGCTTTGGCGGTACAGGCGCGCTGCCGTTAAAGAGTTATATTCGTCCTTGTCTAAAACGCACTATGCCAGATTGGTGAGCCGCTATTGCCCTGGCATTACCGCAGCAGACTTTTTACCTTATCGTGCTGGGATCCGAGCACAGGCGGTAGACAGTAACGGTGAACTGGTGCACGACTTTAAGTTTATGGAATCTGCCCATGCGTTACACGTTGGCAATGCGCCATCACCAGCGGCCACCAGTGCCTTACCTATTGCTGATGAGATAATTAACAGACTGTTCTAAAACATAGAACAATCAATCCAAATGTTCCGTTAAGCCGTTTAGACAGATGTGTGTTCCACTTAGCACGCATTCATTTATCTTACACGGGAGAGCATCATGGGCTTGTTAATTGACGGCAAATGGCACGACAAATGGTATGACACCGATAAAAGCGGTGGTCGGTTTGAGCGTCAGGATTCATTGTTCAGAAATACCATCGGTGAGGACACTGAATTTAAGGCAGAAAGTGGCCGCTACCATTTGTATGTCTCTCTGGCCTGCCCGTGGGCACACCGCACTCTGATAATGCGAGAGCTTAAATCCTTAAATGCCCATATCGGAGTTTCGGTTGTAAATCCGGAGATGCTTGATAAAGGCTGGAGCTTTTTGCCACATAAGGGCAGTACTGGCGACACGCTTTATGGCCATCAGTTTATGTATGAGATTTATTTACGTCAGCAGGCAGATATCACTACTCGTGTTACGGTACCGGTACTGTGGGATAAAAAGACCGAAAAAATCGTCAATAACGAGTCGGCTGAGATTATTCGCATCCTGAATACGAGCTTTAATGACATCACCGGAAACCACACTGATTATTATCCCGACGCATTACAAGCTGAGATAGATGAAGTGAATCAATGGGTGTATAACGATATTAATAATGGCGTATATAAAGCAGGATTTGCCACCGAGCAACAGGTCTATGAAGAGGCGGTTAATGCGTTATTTGCCGCTTTAGATAAGGTGGAAGCGCGTCTGGAAAAACAACCTTTCCTGGTGGGCGGAACACTGACCGAGGCCGATATACGTTTGTTTACCACGTTAGTGCGCTTCGACGCAGTGTATCATGGTCATTTTAAATGTAACCGTAAACAAATCAGTGACTATCCGGCCATGTTTAACTATATGAAGCGCATTTACCGCATGCCGGGCGTAGCCGATACAACCAATATGGAACATATCAAGCGTCACTACTACTACAGCCACACAATGATTAACCCCACACAGGTCGTTCCTGTAGGGCCCGATCTGTCTTTATGGAAGTAAATAAACAATGACCAACCGAACTATTAAGCAACTTGTTAGTGGGATGCCAACCCAGGACGGTGCAGGGGTAAGCTTAACCCGGATTATCGGCCAGCGTTTATTACCCAATCTCGACCCGTTCCTGATGCTCGATTTTTTCGGCTCGGATAAACCCGATGAATATATTGCCGGCTTCCCGCCGCATCCGCACCGCGGCTTCCAGACGGTAACTTATATGCTGAAAGGGAAAATGCGCCATCGGGATTCTGTGGGCAACGAGGGAATCATTGAAGATGGCGGTATCCAGTGGATGAATGCTGGTAAGGGCATTATTCATGAAGAAATGCCTCAGCAAACCGACGGCCTGCTCAAGGGCTTTCAGCTGTGGGTGAATCTGCCGGCAAAAGATAAGATGTCAGCACCCGGTTATCAGGATATTCAGCCTGACGAGGTAAAAACGGTGTCCGTGGGGCAGGGTATAGAGGCAAAAGTGCTGGCCGGCACACTTAACGGTGTTAGCGGCCCGGTTAATACCGCCAGAGTAAAGCCACTATTTACTGAATTGCACTGGCAGGCAGACGCTTCGGCAAACATACCGGTAGCGGCAGGCCACAGCGCTTTTATTTATTGTTATGAAGGCAGCCTCGACGTTAGCGGCGAAACCATTGCCTGCGGCAAACTGGCAGTGCTGAATGACGGTGATGAGCTAGACGTGACCAGCAGCGAAGCCGGCAAGGCGATTTTAGTTGCTGCTGCCCCGATTGGTGAACCTGTGGTTCAGTATGGCCCTTTCGTGATGAATACCCAGGCCGAAATTCAACAGGCCATTACCGATTATCAGCAAGGTAAATTAACGGCTTAACTATCGATAAAAAAGTTAACGGGTTGACGGGAAATTAAACAAATTCCCGTCGACTAGTCGGTCCTGCCAATTTATTTCGATAAATTACGTTGTGAATGTTGATTGCCCTGCAGTCCTTGATTAACATGGATTAAGGAATAAATAAGGGAATAAGCAGACAACCACTGCTTGTAATTCGCTCCCGCAATCAACAGGAACCAACATGAAACCAGTCGTATTAGCCGGTGGCTCTGGCAGCCGTTTATGGCCTAAATCCCGAGCAGCCCTGCCTAAGCAGTTTCTCGCTTTAACTTCAGAACAAACCATGTTGCAGGAAACACTGCAGCGCCTGGACGGCAGCAGTGCCGCTAACCCCATTGTGATTTGTAATGATGCACACCGCTTCTTAGTTGCTGAGCAGTTACGTCAGATGGGCGGCGACCATGGTGGTATCATCCTGGAGCCTGTTGGACGCAACACCGCACCGGCCATCGCGCTGGCAGCGCTGCATGCAATGCAAACGGATGATGACCCGGTATTACTGGTTCTGGCTGCCGACCATCTGATCAAAGATTCTGCAGGTTTCCAGGCGGCTGTCAGTAAGGCTAACGAGCTGGCGATGGATGGCAATCTGGTCACTTTTGGTATTGTGCCGGATCAGGCCCACACCGGTTATGGTTACATTAAGGGCGGTGAAGCCATTGGTGTTGGCATGAAGGTGGATGAATTTGTCGAGAAGCCTGACCTGGCTACAGCGCAACAATATGTCGATTCCGGAAATTACTTCTGGAACAGCGGTATGTTTATGTTTAAAGCCAGCGTCTATCTGGCTGAGCTGAAAAAGCACGCGCCTGAAATGTACAGCATTTGTGAGCAGGCAATTGCTTCAGAGAGCAAAGATTTAGACTTTATCCGTATTGATCCTGAGATCTTTGCTACCTGTCCTGACGACTCTATCGATTATGCCGTAATGGAAAAAACCGCGCTGGCGGCCATGGTTCCGCTGGATGCTGGCTGGTCTGATGTAGGCAGCTGGTCGTCACTGTGGGAAACGGCAGATAATAAAGACGAAAACGGTAACGTGATTGTTGGTGATGCGATTCTTGAAGGCGTTAATAACAGCTATATCAATGCCGAGGAGCGTTTGATAGCTGTGGTGGGCCTTGATGATGTGGTCGTGGTAGAAACCAAAGATGCCGTAATGGTCGCCAACAAAAACAAAGTGCAGGACATTAAAAATGTCGTGAACAAGTTAAAGGCTGAACAACGCCCAGAATTTCAGTTCCACCGCGAAGTGTTCCGCCCGTGGGGAAGCTACGATTCCATCGATAATGGCAAGCGTTTCCAGGTTAAGCGTATTACCGTTAAGCCGGGTGAAAAATTGTCGGTCCAGATGCATCACCACAGAGCAGAACACTGGATTGTGGTATCAGGGACTGCCAATGTGACTATCGGCGAGAAAACCCAGTTGGTGACCGAAAATGAGTCGGTTTACATCCCGATTGGTGATGTACACGCGCTGGAAAACCCGGGCAAAATCCCGCTGGAACTTATTGAAGTGCAATCGGGTGCTTATCTGGGGGAAGACGATATTGTCCGCTTCTCAGATCGCTACGGCAGAACCGAGTCAAAATAAGCTGAGTAAAAACAACTATGACAACACCTATTACCTGTTTTAAAGCCTATGACATCCGTGGTGAGTTAAACACGCAGCTTAACGAAGAGGTCGCTTACCGGATTGGTTTTGCTTTTGCAGAAGAACTGTCAGCTAAATCTGTGGTAGTGGGCGGTGATGTTCGTCTCACTTCCACACCGCTGAAACTGGCACTCAGTGCAGGCCTTGTTGATGGTGGCGCAGAAGTCACTGATATTGGTATGGCTGGTACCGAAGAAATCTACTTCGCGACCAAACACCTTGGCGTTGATGGCGGGATCGAAGTAACCGCCAGCCACAACCCGATTAATTACAATGGTATGAAACTGGTGAAGGCCGGTTCGGTGCCTATTAGTGGCGATACCGGCCTGAATGCGATTAAAGACCGCGCCGAAGCGCTTGACAGTGACTATGTGGCTGAGCGTCTGGATTTTTATGCTAAAGGCGCCAAAATTGACGCTGATGCGTTTTTCAATGGCAAAGCGCACATCGCTACAGACATCCTGGCAGAAAGCGGAAAATACCACCGTCACCTGAACATGGACGCTTACGTCTCGCACATTTTATCTTACGTTGATATCAATAACTTCACACCGCTGAAGATTGTAACCAACGCAGGTAACGGTGCTGCAGGACTGGCGCTGGATGCCATTGAGAAAAAACTGCACGAAAAAGACGTACCGATTGAATTTGTCAAAGTGCATCATAATGCCGATGGTACGTTCCCGAATGGTATCCCTAATCCTTTATTACCGGAAAACCGTGCTGATACTGCTAATGCGGTAATCGAAAGTGGCGCTGACTTTGGTATTGCCTGGGATGGCGATTTTGATCGTTGTTTCCTGTTTGACGCTGACGGTAACTTCATTGAAGGCTATTACATTGTGGGTCTGCTTGCTCAGGCGTTCCTTGATAAAGGACCAAGCAAAATCATTTATGACCCACGTGTGTACTGGAACAGTGAAGACATCATTCAGTCTGCTGGTGGTACGCCGATTAAATGTAAAACGGGCCATGCGTTTATCAAAGAGCGGATGCGCCAGGAAGATGCCGTGTACGGTGGTGAAATGAGTGCTCACCATTACTTCAGGGATTTCGCTTATTGTGACTCGGGAATGATCCCTTGGTTGCTGGTGGCAGAGCTTATCTGTACCCGTCAGAAGTCGCTGGCGTCTATGGTGAAAGAGCGTATCGAAGCTTTCCCGTCGTCGGGCGAAATCAACAGCAAATTAAAAGATGCTGATGCAGCGCTGGCGCGTGTACTTGAAAAATACCAGCCACTTGCTGAGGTGATTGACGAAACCGATGGCATTGGCCTGGAATTTGGTAACTGGCGGTTTAATTTACGTAAATCCAATACTGAGCCGGTGATCCGCCTGAACGTTGAATCTAAAGGTGATATTGCTTTGGTTGAAGAAAAAACCAAAGAACTGTTGGATTTGATCAGAGCCGAATAAGCCAGACCGACTTAATTACGCAATAAAAAACACCAGCTTCGGCTGGTGTTTTTATTTCAGAGACTAAATTAGTTGGCGCTTAGCGGCTGAAAATCATCAGAGCGTGAGATAACACAACTACTGTGGTTAACTGCATACGCAGTTTGGTGTAAGCCACCACCATTTCTTTAGGTAGGGTAAGTACCTGTTTGTCGTAAAACATTATGAGCAGGTAACTAATACTCAATACGCCTAATACCCAGGGCGCACCGGTCTGAGTTAAACATATCCAGCCTACAATAGTCGGCAACATGGCCACATACATCTGATGGGCCGGCTTATTACTGCTAATGGCATCGTACCAGTGCACGCCACCAAAAAACGACAACAGGACGGCTGAATACTGGGTAAAGTAAAGGTAGACCAGCGATTGTGGCAGGATATCGGTAAATGTCAGCGCATTTAAACCAATAAAAGGCAGCAAACCGGCGTAACCTAATTGCTTTATGAGAGGTTGCATTGTTATTGAAATACCTTACTTATAATAAATATTTAAAATTTATTACGAAAATTTCTAATCAGTGGATTATTTAATCCGTCACATAATACCGTTGCTTATTAATTTAAAATCGCGCACGCAAACTATGTTAATTAAAAGTAAAATTTAAGGTTAATTTATTGTTAAGTTGTTAATTGGTAATAAAAAAGGCCCGCAATGCGAGCCTTTATTTTTTAACAATTAAATTAACGCTATTTAATTGGCGTATATTTGCGCTGAGTGTGGCCGGTGTATAACTGGCGAGGACGGCCGATCTTTTGTGCAGGATCAGACATCATTTCGTGCCAGTGTGAAATCCAGCCAACAGTACGTGACAGGGCAAAGATACAGGTAAACATGTTAGTTGGAATACCGATTGCCTTCAGTACGATACCAGAGTAGAAATCAACGTTCGGGAACAGTTTCTTCTCGGCGAAATACGGGTCTTCGAGGGCAATACGCTCCAGCTCCATTGCTACGTCCAGCAGCGGATCCTGAACATTCAGCTCTTTAAGTACTTCGTGACAGCTTTCGCGCATTACTGTAGCGCGTGGGTCGTGGTTTTTGTACACACGGTGACCAAAGCCCATCAGACGGAACGGGTCGTTCTTATCTTTTGCACGATTAATGAACTCAGGAATACGGTCTACAGAACCGATTTCTTCC
>JAYZXK010000444.1:0-7245 GCA_036141415.1 Pseudomonadota bacterium | reverse complement strand
GAAAGTGATATTCACCAGTTATTTTGCCGTCAGTTACTCAATATTTATCCCTACCAGCTTGAACGCATCTGGCAACGGGTGGTGTATTCCGGTCAGGGCGAAGCCCCTAAACCCATCAATACCGCTCAGGCAATGCAAGACATAATCGGACAAACTCCCGGCGCGATTGGCTATCTGCCAGCGCCGGAGCAGATAAATAAAAATATCAGGATGATCGCCATAGGAGAGCCGTTATGAAACGTTTTGCGTTGAGTGCAGGGGTTCTGCTATTGCTGGTTAGCCGGTATAGCGCAGCTAATCACGACGATTTCTCATGGCATGGTTTTATAGCACAGGGGCTTACCAGTTCTACCGACAGTAATTACATCACCACTGGCAATGAAATAACCACCGAGCTTACTGAAATAGGCATTAATGGTTCGTTTGTAATTAACCCTTCTTTGAGTGTGTCCGGGCAATTAGTTTACCTTGACGGCGGCAACCGTTTTCGCCATGGGGGCCGTCTTGACTATTTATTCTTAGACTGGCGTATGACGCGTTTGTTTGACTGGCAGGTAAACGTGCACCTGGGCCGTTACAAAAACCGTCACTGGTGGTATTCGGCCACGCAGGATGTCCCGCATACCCGCCCCTCCATTTCATTGCCACAGTCTATCTATTACGATGGTAACCGCGATCTCGCCCTGAGCAGCGACGGCATCGCCCTGCAAAGTACTAAAACCGGCAGCAGTGGCACCTGGGAAGTGCGTTGGAGCTATGGGCGCTCACCATTGGCCAGAGAAGATACCGAAAAATTACTGAGTCCGCAGGCACAAGGACGCGTTAAACAGGATTTTACCCATCAGTTCAGTACCTACTGGCAGCCCCAATCCATGCACTGGCAGTTAGGCTTTAGTTTGCTGCAGTCTGAGTTTACCTATAATCCCGCCGCACGGGACATCCTGCTTAATGGTAAGTCCGGTATCGACCGGCTCACCCTGGCCGCTCGTTACGACAGCGAAAACTGGGAACTCACCATGGAATTGCTGCGAGATCGCCTGATGTACGAAGGTGATTTCACACAAGGCGTTACCCTGGATGTCGATAATACCGGCGAGGGAGGCTACCTGCAATGGCGCTACTTCCTGCAAACCAACCTGACCGGACTAGTACGATTTGATACCTACGATGTGAATCGCCACGACCGCCACGGCGATCAACTGGCCTTCAATCCCTTTGGTGCCATTCCTGCACACTATGGGTATATGGATACACTGACCGTGGGCATGAGCTGGGATATACAGGCCAACCTGCGACTCAGCGGTGAGTTCTCCCGTACCCACGGCGCCGGCCGTCTGACGGCGGTGGTATTTCCTGATGCGCTGGTTTATGCCAAGCCTTACTGGAATGCGTGGTCGCTCCAACTGATGTACTGGTTCTGAGCCGATGAAGAAAACCGTCTCGCTCAGTTATAAAGTGCTGGCTATCATGTTGCTGGTAGTCATGTTTGTGTGTTCGCTGGTGGTGAGCTTACTGCTGTACCAGGCGGCCAATCAGGAACAACAACTGAATCAGGCTATTTTATCGCGGGATGTAACCCGCTATCACCAACTATCTACTTTACTCAATGATCGCTTATCGGTCTGGGTAGAAGGACTTCGGTACATTAACGACACCCCACCACGTAACACAGACGAACTGGTGGCAACTTTAATGCGAGCTGAGGATTTCCTGCTGCTGCAGTGGGACGTCAGCAACTTGTGGGTTATCGACAAGCAGCACCAACTGGTTTATCAGCAAGGCGAGTATTTGCCGGATGATGTGATTGCTATGGTAGAGCAAACCTTCGACGAGGCCCGGCCCATTACCCGTGTGCATTGTCATCTGATATGCGAACAGATCCTTAGCATTCCGGTAATGATCAACCGTCAAACCACCAATGTAGTGGTAATGAGTACCTCACTGCAGGAATTGCTGGCTTTACTGAGTGAGGCTACCCAGGGAGCCAGTCAGTCTGATCTGGTGCTGGTAAAGCACGCCAAAAGCGGAGCTGCTCAGTCTGACCGGTACTTTATAAACAGTATGGTCAGTGAAAGGCAGGAGCGCTTTATGCGCGATATCCTGGCGGTAATTCCACCGTCGGCCAGTAAGACCACATTAATCACCAATGGCTACGAAGTAACCGTGAACGGGCGCGCCTATCTGATCACGTTATTGCCGCTCTATCAGCATAAGTCTAACGGTCATTATCTGATGTTTACCCATGATATTCATGAGCGCAAACAAGCCTATAAAAGCCAGAACCGCATCATCTTTTTTGGTGGCGTGGGGCTGGTGTTAACCTTTGTGCTGTGCATGTTTGTGTTGTTGCGGCGCTACGCGCAAAAGCTCTCTGCGCTGTCTAGCATGCTGCCGTTACTGGCGCAAAAGCGCTTTGAGGAGTTTAAGTTACAGCAAAAACGCAGCTTTAGCCGCAAAAAATGGCTACTCGATGAACTTGATACTCTGGGCGAGGCAGCTGTTGAACTGTCGGATAAGCTGGAGTCTTTAGATCAGCAAATGACAGTGAATACCGCCAAGCTGGAAAAAATGGCTATGTTCGACAGCCTCACCGGCCTGCCCAATCGCAACATGATGACCTTTCAGATCAACAAACAACTGGCTGCGCTGCACCGCCAGCAAGTGGGTATGGCCTTGTTGTTTATTGATCTGGATAACTTTAAAAAGGTCAACGATAGCCACGGTCATCACTTTGGCGACGAAGTGGTAAAACTCGCCGGAGAAAGGCTCTCCAGGGTGATCAGAGAAAATGATCTGATCGCCCGGTTTGGTGGCGATGAGTTTGTGATCCTGGTAACCGGGCTCGATAAGGTGGAGCAGGTGAATATTGTGGCCGACAAACTGATCGAAGAATTTATTGAGCCCATGCGCATCAGTGAGCAAACCTTCTATATTAGTATCAGTATTGGCGTGGCTTACACCACCACCTCTAAAACACGGGCACTGGAGCTAATGCGTCAGGCCGACACCGCCATGTACGAAGCCAAGCTGGAACGAGGCTCCAGTTATCGTTTCTTTAATCCATCGATGAACCAGAAAATCGTTAAACAGGTGGAGCTTGAGAATGAAGCCCGCATTGCTTTAAAAGAACAACAATTCTTCCTTGCCTTGCAGCCGCAAATTGAATTGGCCAGCAAGCGGCTTACCGGCTTTGAAGCCCTGCTGCGCTGGAAGCATCCTGTACGCGGCCTGGTGCCGCCAGGCGATTTCCTGCCTATGCTCGAAAATACGGCAATGATGTCTGAACTTGACTTTTGGGTGATGGAAAAAGCCATCGAGCTGCTGTCGCAACTGGAGGGGAATGGCTACCGCAATGTCAAAATGGCCATAAATCTATCTGCGGCACAATTTGCCAACAGTGCTCTGCAACCGTATCTGATGGAGTTGATTGAGTTGTACCGGGTGGATCCACGCAACATCGAGCTGGAGCTTACCGAAACCGTACTGGTGGCCGATATAGAGCGCGCAGTAGAAGTGATTCAGCAGATCCGTGCCCTGGGTTGTAAAATTGCCGTAGACGACTTTGGGACCGGTTATTCATCTCTGAGCTATTTAAAAATGATCCCCAGCGATATTATTAAGATTGACCGTTCTTTTATAGCCGGCATGCTTGAGACAGAAAGCGATCGCAATATTGTGAGTTCTACCATCAGTATGGTGCGCAGTATGGGGCAGGAGATTATCGCCGAAGGTATCGAACAACCCGAGCAACTGTATCAATTGGCCAACATGAGCTGCCAGTACGGGCAGGGCTATTACATTAGTAAGCCCATTGAAGACGATTCGCTGTGGGAAGTGCTGCAATCCAAGGTTTATCTGGGCCGCTGGCAGCTCTAATCCACCACCTCTTCGGCTGGCATTAGGTAGCGTCCTTAAAAGTTTACACTTGGCGGGTACAGAAACCTGCAGCCATGCTTTGTGGCATAGGCAGTATCACCGGCTCTTCGGTACAATACGCGTCTTTTATCCAACCCTTTAGGTCAGGAGTGCTTGCATGTCAGCATCTTTTATTTCTCATCTCGAACAACAGCTTAATGCCACCCGTGAGGATGGGTTGTACAAAGTAGAGCGGGTGATCACCACCCAGCAACAAGCCGACATAGCAACCCAGAGCGGTGACCACGTTATTAACTTTTGTGCCAACAACTATCTGGGTCTGGCAAATCATCCGGCGCTGATTGAAGCGGCGAAGAGTGGTCTGGATTCCCATGGTTTCGGCATGGCCTCAGTACGCTTTATTTGCGGCACTCAGGACATTCACAAAGCGCTGGAAGCCAAAATCAGCGATTTCCTGGGTACCGAAGACACTATTTTGTACCCGTCCTGTTTCGACGCCAATGGCGGCTTGTTTGAAACCCTGTTGGGGCCGGAAGACGCCATCGTGTCTGATGCGCTTAATCACGCCAGTATTATCGACGGCGTGCGCCTTAGTAAAGCTAAGCGCTACCGTTATGCTAACAATGATATGCAGGCGCTGGAGGAACAATTAAAGCAGGCTCGCGAAGACGGCGCCCGGTTTATCTTAATTGCAACCGATGGCGTGTTTTCGATGGACGGAATCATTGCCAACCTGAAAGGCGTGTGCGATCTGGCCGATAAGTACGACGCCATGGTGATGGTAGACGACTGTCATGCCACCGGCTTTCTGGGCGAAAACGGCCGCGGCAGCCACGAATACTGTGATGTGCTGGGGCGGGTGGATTTGATTACCGGTACTTTAGGCAAGGCCTTAGGCGGCGCCTCCGGCGGCTATACCTCAGGCAGTAAAGCAGCCATTGAGTGGTTGCGCCAGCGTTCCCGTCCGTACCTGTTTTCAAATTCTGTGGCGCCGCCCATTGTAGCTGCCTCACTGAAAGTGTTCGACATGATGGCCGATGGCCACGATTTGCGTGCCCAGCTGTGGCGCAATGCAGAACACTTCCGCAACCGCATGACTGACGCTGGCTTTACACTGGCAGGCGAAGACCATGCGATTATTCCGGTGATGCTCGGTGATGCCAAACTGGCTAACCAGATGGCCGAAAAACTGCTGGAGAAAGGCATTTATGTGATTGGCTTTTCCTATCCGGTGGTGCCTAAAGGCCAGGCCCGTATTCGTACTCAGATGTCGGCCGCCCATACGCTGGAGCATGTGGATAAAGCGGTAGATGCGTTTATTGAAGTAGGTCGTGAACTGGGAGTAATTGCATGAAGTCGTTGGTAAAACAGCAGCCAACCCGCGGTATCTGGATGCTTGATACTGACAAGCCGGTTGTTGGGCATAACGATCTGCTGATTAAAATTCGTAAAACTGCCATTTGCGGTACCGACATGCATATCTACCAGTGGGATGATTGGGCGCAGAAAACCATTCCGGTGCCTATGGTTGTGGGCCACGAATATGTAGGCGAAGTGGTCGATATGGGTCAGGAAGTGCAGGGCTTTAAAGTTGGCGACAGGGTGTCTGGCGAAGGCCATATCACCTGTGGACACTGCCGTAACTGTCGCGCTGGCCGCCGCCACCTGTGCCGCAATACCGAAGGCGTGGGGGTGAATCGTGCCGGGGCATTTGCCGAGTACCTGGTGATCCCTGCGTTCAATGCCTTTAAGATCCCGGATAACATCAGTGACGACCTGGCCTCTATCTTCGACCCGTTTGGTAACGCAGTGCATACCGCGTTGTCGTTTGATCTGGTGGGCGAGGATGTGTTGATCACCGGCGCCGGCCCAATCGGCATTATGGCTGCTGCGGTCGCCCGCCACGTTGGCGCACGCCATGTGGTGATCACCGATGTAAACCCGTATCGCCTGAAACTGGCCGAGAAAATGGGCGTAAGCCGCGCTGTGAATGTGGCGGAGGAATCGCTGAAAGACGTAATGCAGGCGCTGGGCATGACCGAAGGCTTTGATATCGGCCTAGAAATGTCTGGAGTCCCGGCGGCCTTTCGCGATATGCTCAATAACATGAACAACGGCGGTAAAATTGCCATGCTTGGTATTCCGCCGCAGGACGTCGCCATCGACTGGAACCAGGTGATTTTTAAAGGCCTGGTGATTAAAGGGATTTACGGCCGGGAAATGTTTGAAACCTGGTATAAGATGGCGAGTTTACTGCAAAGTGGCCTGGACATTTCCCCCATCATTACGCATCAGTTTGCCATTGACGACTTTCAGCAAGGCTTTGATGTAATGGGTTCCGGAGAGTCAGGAAAAGTCATTCTTAACTGGCAATAAAAGTATTATGCAACCATTCCAACACATCTCTATCGCCGACGTCGCTGAACAAAAAGAAGATCTGGTTATAGCCGATATCCGCGATGCCGGGTCGTTTGAGTCTGCGCATATGGAAGGCGCCATTAACCTGTGGAACGATAATCTGGCCGCGGTTATGGAAGCTACCCCCAAAACTGCACCGGTAGTGGTGGTGTGCTACCACGGCGTAAGCAGCCAACAGGCCGCGCAGTTTCTGGCCGGGCAAGGCTATGAAAAGGTGTACAGTATGGATGGCGGCTTTGAAGGCTGGCGTCTTGGTCAGCCGGTGGTTAGCGACTAATTGTGGCAAAACCACTGATTGCAATCAGTCAGCTGCGTTACGCTGACTCACTGGCCAGCTACCTGAAATCTAAACAGATCCCGGTGCAGGTTCAACATGTATCGGAAGATGAGCAGTATGTGCTGGTGCTGGATAACGATGCTGACCACGCACGCGCCCTGGAAATTTGCCAGTCGTTTATTCAGGCTCCCAATGATCCAAAATATCAGCAGGCGGCCTGGCAGCACTCTGAACGAACCGATGTGCCGGTAGAGCATACCCAGGGCAATAGCATGCGCCGCTGGCTGGTCTCCCTTCGCCGAGCGCCGGTTACCGGTATTATTTTAATTCTTTGTACCCTGATATTCGGCGCGTCACTGGTGGGCCTGTTCCAGCCTATTGCCGCCGCGCTAATGATAATGCCGCTCGGTAATCTGCTGCAAAACCATGAATGGTGGCGCCTGTTAGGGCCGGCCTTTATCCACTTTAGTGTATTGCATTTTATTTTTAACCTGCTGTGGTGGAGCATGCTTGGCTCTCAGGTAGAGCGTAAGTTTGGCAGCAGTTTTATTATTATTTTGTTTGTGGTGACTGCGCTGGTGAGTAACCTGGCCCAGCTGATTGTATCCGGGCCGAATTTTGGTGGGCTCTCTGGTGTGGTGTACGGCCTGGTGGGCTTTGTATGGATCACCGGC
>JAYZXK010000443.1:0-6173 GCA_036141415.1 Pseudomonadota bacterium | reverse complement strand
TACGTCAGAATCTGTTACGGGTAGAGCCGGATGATACTGAACTCTTAATGGAACAGTGGCGCCAGTTTAAGCTTTGCCAACAGTTGCGCATAGCGGCCAGTGATATCTCGGGCTCGCTGCCCATTGCTAAAGTCAGCGATAAATTAACCGTCCTTGCCGAAGTGTTACTGCAGGCGGTCTTTAAGTCAGCCTGGCAACAATTAACCGAAAAGTTCGGCGCGCCCTCGCACCTGCAACAGGATGAAACCGGCTTCTTAATCGTAGGTTACGGCAAGCTAGGGGGTTATGAGCTGGGTTACGGCTCAGATTTGGATTTGGTATTTATTCATAACGCCCCCCAGGACAGCGAAACCAACGGCGCTAAAAAGGTTTCTGCCCAACAGTTTTATATCAAACTGGCCCAGCGCATCATGCACCTGCTAAATACCCGCACCCTGTCTGGTCAGCTTTACGAAGCCGACTTACGCTTGCGGCCATCCGGCAACTCCGGCTTGTTGTGCTGTCATTTAACTGGCTTTGAACACTATCAGGAGCAGGAAGCCTGGACATGGGAACATCAGGCGCTGGTCAGAGCCCGCAGCATCCTGGGGGATGAACCACTGCTCGAAGCATTTAAGCAGGTCAGAAACCGGGTGTTACAGCGTCAACGTGAGTTACCGTTATTGGCAGAAGAGGTGGTTAAAATGCGCCTGAAAATGCGCGACCACCTGCTCGATAATCAGGCCAGCGGCTTAGATTTGAAGCAGTGTGAAGGCGGGATCACCGATATTGAGTTTATGGTGCAGTTCTGGGTACTCGGGTATTCCCATCAGTTCCCCGACCTTACAAAATGGCCGGATAACCTGCGTATTATTGAGCATGTTCAGCAAGCCGGGCTGATATCCAAAACCGCGGCTGAAAACCTGCAAAGTGCTTATTTAACGCTGCGGGACCATTACCATCAGTTGACCCTGGCAGGCGAAAAATTTGCCCACAGCAATGAAGAGTTAGAAGCGGTAAGAAAGTTCGTAACTACACAGTGGCAACAAACGTTTAATCAACCTTGACGTTTACCAATTAGGGTTAACTGCGTACCCGGCTGCACTGCGTGCTCAGGTATTCAGTGACTTTTTCGGTCACTACCAGTGAGCGTTGTTTGGGGCAAACGAAGGTTGCCACTTTGCCTTCAAAATTACTGTCGATGGCACTGGCAATTTTTGCCAGTGAACCGGCTACTGTGTTGTCCATCTGAAACTGATGCTTAATCACAAAGTCCTGATTCAGATCCCAGATGACCTGCATCCCTTCCTGCTCTGCATAGGATGAAATTGCTTCACGCAGCGTATTACCAGCCCGGAAAGTCCGGTATTTGTATTCTCCTTCCCAGCGGCTATCTACCGGCTTCAGTGCACTCGACATAGACTGCAGGCGATCATCAAGGCTTTGTTCTGATGGAGTAACTTCCAGCACCATATCTGCCCCTTCAGAACGTTCCGGCTCGTTGGCCGTCATTCTGAATTCCCGGTAGAAGTCTGATAACCCTTTGGCTACTGAGCGCTCTTCCGGCGCATCTACTGGTGTAGGCGCTGAAGTCATGTTCATTTGCAGGTGAATAACTATACCCGCCACAATAATCACCGCCAGAGCCAGGCCAAGATGTTTGGCCCAAAAAAGGGTAGAGGTAGGCTTTTTATTCATTCAGGCTCTCTGCTTCTCGTCGACAAAGTCAGCTACCGCTGATTTACAGCTATCTCGTTAAGTGTACCACTTCTTATCATGATCACTCTGCTCGGTTATTCACCAACCTTACTTGTATAAAGACGGCGCTTCCGGATCCGGTCGGGTCTTAAACCGCTTGTGCATCCACAAGTAACTTTCAGGCTGCTCATTTATAATATCGGCAATGTTTTGATTAAGTAAAGTCAGGGCTGGCACATCCTCAAGTTCTTTTAACTGAGGCATGGGTGGATAAAACTTCACTTTGTAGCCTTTATCTGTGTACTGGGACGTTACAATCAGCGGCTCACTATTGGTACGCCTGATAAACATCATCGTAGCCGTGGTCGTTGCCGTTTCATTTACACCGGCAAAGGGCACAAAAATGCTTTGATTGCGGCCGTAATCCTGATCCGGTAAGTAGATACACAATTCCCCCTCTTCCAGGGCCGCAAGCAGCGCCCGGGCGTTGCGCTTATGGATCATATATTTATTCGAACGGGCCCGGCCATGATACTGCAAATAATCCATTAACGGATTATTGTGCTTACGGTAAAAGGCAATACTCGGATACTTCAACCCTAAAATTCGACAGGCAAATTCAAGATTCATGTTGTGCAGGGCCATACCAAAAACCCCTTTTTTGGCTGCCAGAATAGCTTCAACATGTTCAAAGCCTTCTACCACTCCATGTTTTCTGACCCGCCAATCCGGCCACCACCACCCCATGGCGGTTTCATATACCGCCATTCCGGCTCGCCGGAGGTTATGTTTTACCAGCTTTTCCTGCGCTTCGGCGGACATCTGCGGATAGCAAAGCCGGATATTACGCCGGGCAACCTTAACCCGTGATTTTGCTAGTTTACCCAACAGCCAGCCGGTACCACGACCTAAACCGCGAATCACCGGGAAAGGCAACCAGGTAACAATATAAAGCAGGACAACGCCGAGCCAGACTAACCAGTATCGGGGTCCGAGAAATGCCAATGAAAATTTGGGCGGCTTAATTGCTACAGCCAAGATGGTGGTCCTCTGTCACTTTAACAAGCGAGCAGAGCAATACCCTCTGCCGCCAAAAATTGACGGCATTGTAGCTTAAGTCAGTCTTTTTGAATACTTACTGTAGATGCATTACACACAATGCATGATGTAGCAACTGACCTAATAAGACTTATCGATATTACGCAGCTTCTTTTCAAAAGCCTCAAAGTCGTCGGATTTTTGATAATCAAAGTGGTACTGGTTGTGGAAACCAAATTTCATGGCCACTTTGGCGTCATTGATATATAAGGTATAACCGTCAAAGTCGGTATACGCTACCACCCCTTCGAGCCGGTACTTTCCCTCGTGTTCTTCGCCTTCCTGACGGATTTTATCAAACACGCGCAGGACAAATTTTGAATCAATTTCGTTTTTCATAAAAAAAGGCACCTCCTGGTTTTTATACCATCGAAGATGCCTTTTAGATTACAAGAGATTAGTTGTGCTCAAGTTCCTGCGACAGACGCTAATTAAAATTGTAGCGCACACCCAGCGAGATAAAACTGGTATCAAAACCGTCCTTTCCACGTAAATATTCAGCTTCCAGGCGGATAAACGTTTTGGTGGCCACATAGTAATCAAAGCCTAAACCAATGATTCCTGCAGCAACGCTTTCATCATAAGCACAAATGGTTTGCGAGCCGGCAGTAGCCACTGCGGCGCCCACCTCACAATTGCCACTGCCACTGAGCTCTGCGCTTTGCACACTAACGTTGGCAACGCCCAGCCGATAAAACAACTCACCAACCGGATGGGATGCCTTCCCTAACACGCCAAGATACAGAGCATCAGACTGCAAGCCGAAGTCAGTACCATCGGTTTCGGCGTCCACATCGGCCAGTTGATAATAGCCACCTTCGACATACCACTGCCGGTGAAACTGATGACCTAACACAAGCTTGTAGCTGAAAGCTTCATCCTGGGCCTGGCGGTATTCCAGATCGGAATATCCGGCCCCAATCACCCCGTACATTCGTTCGATAGCGTGGGCCGACTGCGCACTAACCAGCACCAGCAATCCCCCTAACAGCGATTTCAACTTCATAAACCTTCTCCCGGCTATCATTTAAAAGAAAAACTCAACGTTAATTTCCAGGTGATCATCGCGGCGTACAAAATAGTACGGGTCGGTGGGTGAATCAGCAGAGAAGAAATAGCCATTGATAGTAAATTTCCAGTTATCCGTCATACGACTGGATGCTTCAACAAAACCGCTATAGGTGTTCGTATCATCAAGATCCTGCACATAACCGAACAGCACCTGGGTACCGTCCGGGTCATTCCACACCCAGCGTAAGCCCACCATTAAATCGTTTTGGGCCGGTGCAAAAAAACTGTTATCGCGTTCATCGTACTGATACTCCATTAACCAGCCAATATCATAAACAGAGTCGAAAATCCCCACTGTGGTGTATTCAAACCCGCCCACTGCAGCATAAAAGGACTGCAGATCGGTTTTCCGGTGAATGGCTTCCAGTTTGTACAACATGGCACCATTGACCCACAGTAAATCTGCGCCCACCTGTTGCATTTGCTGATAATAAGGCCGTAACAGTAAATCGTTAGTTTCAATAGCCCCTTCCACCAGTAACAGCGGTTCGCGGTTAGTACCGTCAAAGTAGGACAAACCTACTTCCCAGTCACCCAGCGTTTGCTGCCAGCGAAGGGCGTAATCCATATTCTGTTGCTCGTCATCCGACTCATACACTGCATTGTCATTGTTGATCGGCACCAGCGGGCGTAAACGCCCTTCCTCACCGGCAAAGGTACGCTCGCGGAAATAAGGCATCACAAAAATGCTGATGGCGCCGCTGTCCATCAAATAGGAAGCGCTGACCATGGGCTGGCCGAGTTTTTCTTCGCCATCCACTCTCTCAACGGCATCGGTTTGGTTAATTACGTCAACCAAATGCAGCGACTCGGTCTGGCCCCAGAAAACCTTACCGATGCCAGCTTTAAATTCGTAGGAATCAGCCGCGTGCAGCCACATTAGTTCGCGGATGTCGGCATGCGTTCGTTCATCGTCGTACTGATCAAGGCGCATAAAAGGCTTGAAGGTTATCCTGTCATAACCATCATTCCAGTCGTAAAACACCTCTGGTGTCACCGTTAATGAGGTTTGTGCCCGGGCTTGTTCAGGAAAAGCAGCGTCCTGCAGAAAAAAGCGCTGTTCAATGGTGAACACCCCGGAATATTCGACTTCAGCATTAACAGAATAGCTTTGCGACAGCAGTCCGGAGGCCAGCAACAGCCCCATAAGATTGGTTAGTTTCATACTATCTGGCTCGTTTCAGGCTATCTTTGTCGAGATCGCTGTCTTTCAGACCGGTTTTAAACTCAATATCGTTAATGTACATGGCGGTACTTTTACCGGTTTGTTCATTAAACATCTCAGACGTATGGGGACGCCAGTAAGCATCGAGATACAATTCGTAGTCATCCAGGATCAGCGTTTTGAGCAAGTCGCCTTTTTTATCAAAGAAATCCATTTTTAATAAGCGGTAATGCTCTTTATCAATATAGGCAATTTGTTTTGAATAACCTGAGTATTGATCCACCGGCGTTTGTTCTACAACAAAGACATCCTGGCCTTCCACTTCATCATCGCCGGTATAGTCAAATTTAAACTTCTCCAGTTCAAAAGAGGTCATGTCTTCATACGCAAACTCACTGCTCATAAACGGGCCAGACTTATTTTGCGTGGCAATTCGCTTTACCCGTTTAACCTTAGGCAAATACATCCACTGATCATCCGGCGTCAACGTATTTGAAAAACTTAAAAAAGCGGCCCCTTTTACATCGGCTGGCGATTCAAATACAGTCAGCGACTTATCGCCCTCTTCAACTCTTTCGAGGGTATAAACCCGTAATTCACGCTCACTTTCTTTACCCCGGGCATCACGCAGGACCATAGTGGTTGAAGCCACGGTGTCTTCCCATCCTGAATTACGCGACTTTCTCTCAGTTGCAATGCGCAATCCCTCTGCTTCATCGGCATTGGCCGTCGCAGGCCACAGTAGTGGTAAAGATAACCCGACAAGTAACGAGCCAAATATAAGCTTACGTTCCAACATATTGAAATCCTTTATGCTTCTAAAGAGTTATTGGCAGATACTATACTGGTATCGACAACAAATTACAGTAAGCCTGCACGTTTAAAGCGTTAGCAAGCCTGTACTCGCCGATTTGCACAGCGTGATTACTGGTTCTGATACCTAACTATAGCCGCCTTAACGATAACCACCAGCCCCAAAAAATGAACATAAAACCGTCAACCTTAACTGCGACCAATATACTTTTTCTGCACCACAATTGTTTACCCAAGCACCCAAAAATCACAAATAAACTATATAATACATACATTTAACAATAAATTTGCAATTGGATTTTTTTTCTGTATCATTAGCCAAACCAACTGGTCAGATGAGCGGATGAGT
>JAYZXK010000442.1:0-6744 GCA_036141415.1 Pseudomonadota bacterium | reverse complement strand
GTGGCCAGTTGAGTGCGCAGCGCCAGGATAAGAACTCGCATGGCCCGCGACATTATACTTGCGCTAGCCGGCCCTGATGGAGCCGATACTGAGTTTGAGCGCGTCTGGCAACCTCCGAGCTGTGGGTAACTACCACCAGGGCAGCGCCCTGCTCCTGACAATAATTAAATAGCAACTGGCTCACCACATCGCTGGTTTGCTCATCGAGGTTTCCGGTGGGTTCATCGGCAAGCACCACATCAGGCAAGTGATTAAGCGCGCGGGCAATAGCTACCCGTTGCTGTTCGCCTCCAGAGAGCATACTGACTGGCGCTTTGTGCCGCTCCGCCAGTCCCAGATTGTTCAGCAAGGTTTGCTGACGGTCTGCGTTGTAGTTACCTTTTAAGCGAGCGGTAAAGGCCACGTTATCCCAAACGTTAAAGCAGTCCAGCAAGTTAAACTGCTGAAAGATAACGCCAAGGTGATGCATTCGAAACGCATCGGCAGCGTCCTCCGATAAACTCTCTATCGCATGCCCGGCAATCACAATGGTGCCGCCAGAGCTTTGTTCAAAGCCTGCCAGTAAGGCCAGCAACGTGGATTTACCACAGCCGGATGCGCCCTGAATACTCACCGATTGCCCGGCGATAACATTCAGCGAAAGCTGATCGATAATCGGACTCCCGGCGTCCGGATATATTTTGGCTAATTCAGAAACCGATATCATAGCGGCGTAATGACATTAATTTATTGATGCGTCTACAGAAATACGACAATAAAAGATTATCGGTTTAATGCAAGGCAAATCCCGACTGTCCCCACAAAAACAAGATCACTGATAGTTAGGTATTACTTTCGGCCTTTGCGAGCTTTAAAATACGATGGTTACGTTTCATCGATATCCACATTTGGCCTCTGGTTTCTGTTCGATATGCCGACTACGAGTTTTCCCAAACCAGTGTTACGATAATAATTCAGGTAACATTCATCGGGCGATTATGCACAAGGCGCACTATCACAAAAGCAATATTGATGGCATTGAAGTCGTAGAGATCTGCTCTGATCGCACCTTCCCGCGCCATACACATGATGAGTTTGGCTTTGGCTATATTATCAGTGGTGGTCAGGAAAGCTGGAGTGGTCGGGGTTTGGTGGCAGCCAGCATGAATAATGTCATTACCGTAAACTCCGGCGAAGTTCATGATGGAATTGGCATCAATGGAAAACCCCGTCACTGGAAAATGCTGTATATCAAACCTGAAAAACTGGCCAATCTAACGGAGCGGTCTGCATCGTCTTTGGAGTTTAGTGATCCGGTGATTAAGCGAAGCACATCCAACATATTGCTTAAATCTGCACTTGAAATAATCACGCAACCGGGTGCATCACACGATGAGCGTGAGCAACGGCTTATGCTGGCTTTTTCGATGCTACTGGATGACGAGTCGCCAGATGATACGGTTACACCCAATAAAAAATCAACAATGGTTACCTTGCTACTCGAGCTACTCATGGATAACTGGAATACATCGTTGTCACTCGATGATATGGCACGTACCGTTAACCTGAGCCGTTATCAGACTCTTCGCCACTTTCAAAACCAAATGAGCATGACACCTCATGCGTGGCTGACCCAGTATCGGGTAAAACAAGCAAAAAAGCACCTGGAACAAGGGCACTCTCTGATCAATACGGCCCTGGAATGTGGATTTGCCGATCAAAGTCATATGACCCGAGCATTTAAACAACAGTTTGGTATTTCGCCAGGCAGGCTATCCCGATATCACCCTAAAATTTAGTAGCTGCAATATCGTTCAATAATTACGTAACCCTTTCCTTCATATTCTCCCAGACAAGTAAATAAAGGCAATATCACAGAGGGAGTATTAAGGCCGGTATGATTTCAATCGATTTTATCGTTACATCACTAGTAGTCGTCCTAATTCCCGGCACCGGGGTGATTTATACAGTAGCCACGAGTATTTTTAAGGGCAGACTTGCCGGTATAATGGCTGCATTTGGTTGCACTATGGGGATTGTACCAGCACTGCTGGCCAGCGCATTTGGTCTTGCAGCATTGTTTCATGCCAGCACACTGGCTTTTCAGATATTAAAATACGTGGGAAGCGTCTATTTATTGTATCTGGCCTGGCAAATGTGGCGTTCTGCCAGCCCTATTGCGGTTGGAAAAGCGCAATCCAGCTTATCGCTTACGGGTATAGCGACAAAGGGATTTTTGATCAATATCCTGAATCCCAAACTTTCAATTTTCTTCCTTGCCTTCCTACCGCAATTTGTTCCGGTAACGGCTGAGAGCACCCTGAAACCTATGCTCTTACTAGGTGGCATATTTATGCTGATGACCTTTGCAGTATTTGTGGCTTATGGTTTTCTGTCTGGTTATTTCAGACAATTTGTTGTTAATTCTGAAAAAACGAGTATCAGAATGCAGCAGGTTTTCGCCACGTGCTTTGCCGGGATGGGACTAAGATTAGCAGTTAGTTGAGATCAACAAGGATGTTTATTTCAGGACAGCTCCTAATCAAGAGGCGTTAATAACATAGTTATTCGCATTGTGTCCGGCCGCTTTCTAAACACCACTACCGCTTGCTGCCTCAGCGCTACCAATCGTTCCTGTTCATCCCAAATTTTCGCCTCGGTGTGGGCATAGCCAGATCGTAGTGATGAAAAAAACCTCGGCAGTTTATCTGCATCGGTTCCTATTAGCGTTGCCTTATCTGGTAACTCAAATTGATGCGAGGGTAGCTTGTTGATGTGCAATTTCGAGGTTAGCTCAACACCATAACAGGCCTGAACACAAACGCTGACTTTGCCTGCCTGATTCAGCCTTACCAGATATTGCGACATATTGCGGCCGGAGCGTAACTGCTCTTTGACGACTTCAAAAGGATCATCAAATACCACCGGGCCAAGGAAGTTAGTGTGAAAGGTGCGCAAGACGCGATCCGGGGCGACTATCATGCTCAGTGCATAGTGCACCATCGCCGCACTTATACCACCAAAGGCCGTACGCCCCTGCCCCCAGTCATCAGGCAAACCGGGGGCAGTTACCTGCCATTGGCTATCGCTTATCGCTGTAACGGCAGACATAGCCGCGAACAACTGATCAATGTGGTGCATAAGGCTTTTGCTTCTTTTTTACCGGTTATTAGAATGTTAATCGCCGGATAACCCTAATACTCTCTCGGTATCCTGTTGTTTTAATCTAAGTATCAGATAGTTAGAAAAAACGAGCCAGTTTACGCCGGCAGCCAACCTTCTATCACGCACAAACTGATAACATGTTAGTGAGGTAACCACCTGATTAGAAAGACATTTGGCATACAAAGTGCTTCTTCCCCTGAATTATTCAAGAAACGCGCTGTTAGCACTGCAGTTGCGCTAAGAGAGTGCAAATGGTCTTTTATTTTTCCCCAAAGTTGAACTATCCCCGCAAGGCTTCTGGCCTGATAATTTCTTGCTGGCTATTTGCCTCAGGCTTGAGCCCCTATTCTTCTGCCCGGGCAGAACAACAACTCTTTACTCGCGATCTGGCTGCTGACATCATCGATGACCGATGCGAAACCTGCCACAACGACTACGAGTTTGCCGGTAACTGGTCTGTGGCCGATATTCATGTGAGCGACATCAGCAAAGGCAAAAATCAAAAGCTGTGGGAAGGCATTCTTAAATCGGTTGCCATGGGCGATATGCCACCGGCCGATAAAAAACAGTTAACCGCTCAGGAAAAAAGCGCTTTCCTGAACTGGCTGGAAGGCTCGCTGGATGATTACAGCGCAGCCAATCCTAACCCTGGCAGAGCCACCCTAAGACGCTTAAACCGCAACGAATACGCC
This sequence comes from Pseudomonadota bacterium, assembly GCA_036141415.1. Lineage (GTDB taxonomy): Bacteria > Pseudomonadota > Gammaproteobacteria > Enterobacterales > Alteromonadaceae > Alteromonas. The sequence goes on along the minus strand of JAYZXK010000442.1, from coordinate 2,908 downwards.
CGTTCGGTGCAGGACCTGCTGGCGTTGAATGTGGATATTACCGACTCCCTGCCCGGCGACGATTCCGGCTATGGTTTCGATAACAACGCGGATGTACTGGGTGTGTCAACCACCCTGCTTGAACGCTATTTATATGTTGCCGGTAAACTAAGTAAACTGGCTACCGGTACGGCCGGTGACGCTGCCGGTAAAAAGAGCTACATAGTGCCTAAAGACGGCCCGGTGAAAAACAGTGGCGTGCCCTCGTTTGATCTGCGCATGAGCGATGCGCTTCCCCTGGACTCCAGAGGCGGCGGCAGTTTTGAGTTTTATGCGCCGGTTAGCGGTGATTATGAAATTGCCGGCTTTTTAAATGCCAATACCAACAACGAAGTCGACCGGCTTGATATTCATCGTTACAGTCACACACTAACGCTTAGTGCAGGCAGTCACCAAATTGGCATGAGCTTTCGTAAAGATCTGGCGCTTAGCGAACATGTGCCCACTGTCCGCAAGGGCACCGACCACGTAGTCCTGCCCGACAGAGAGCCAGAAATACTGGATCTCGATTTTATTGTGGATGGTGCACGCCGCCATTCAACTCAGGTACCTTCTTATCATCTGTCGGCACGCTTTTCCCAGGCCGCCTTTTTACGCGATGTGCTGGAGATAGAGGTTATCGGGCCGCTAAAGTCTGACCAAACCAATGCCTCATGGCAAACTGCCAGCACCCGCAAAATTTTTAGCTGCCTGCCCGAAACCGAAGCCACGGCTGAATCAGAGCTTAATTGTGCCCGGCAAATTATCAGCCGCTTAACCACTGAGGCTTATCGCCGCCCGGTTAACAACAGCGATATACAGCCCTTACTGGCCATTTTTGAACGCGCCCGAAAAGATGTAGACTTTCGCGCCAGCATCGCCACTACCTTGCAGGCCCTGTTAGTATCACCCCAATTTTTATACCTGCAGGAAGTTCCCCCTGCCGATGTTAAGCCTGGCAGGGTTTACCGCATAAGTGATACCGAATTCGCTGCCCGGCTGGCCCTCTTTTTATGGAGCAGCCTGCCGGATGAGGAACTTACCGCCCTGGCCAGTGCAGGTAAATTAAGAGAGCCGCAGGTGCTTAAGCAGCAAATCAAACGCATGCTGGCATCAAACAAAGCCAGCGCGCTCACCGATAACTTTGCCGGGCAATGGCTATATTTACGTAACCTGCCCTACCATTTTCCGGATGTATTTGAATTTCCTGAATTCACTATCCCGCTCAGACATTCCATTCGGCGCGAAACTGAACTGTTCTTTACCCGCATCCTGAAAGACGACTTACCCATATTCGACTTTTTGAATGCCGATTACAGTTACCTTAATGAGCCGCTGGCAGAGCATTATGGCATCGGCGGTGTGAAAGGCTATGCCTTACGCAAAGTCAGTTTAAGTGAACAATCCCATCGCGGCGGTTTACTCGGCCAGGCCAGTATCTTAACCCTGACCTCCAACCCCAATCATACCTCGCCGGTCAAGCGGGGTAAGTGGATCCTCGATAACCTGCTTGCCGCCAGCCCTCCGCCCCCACCGCCGGACGTACCCGCACTGGTTGCCGAGCACGATGGCATGGCGTTGTCGGCCAGAGAACAACTCAAACGGCATCGGGCCGATCCGGTGTGCGCCGCCTGTCATGTGCGCATGGATCCACTCGGCCTGGCACTTGAGCAATATGATGCCGTAGGCGCATTTCGTACCCGCTATGCCGATCAGGCCATTGATGCCAGCGCCACCATGCCCGATGGCACTCAATTTGAGGGCCTGAGTGGCCTTCATGATGTGCTGTGGAGCCGACGGGAGCGCTTTACCCTGGCCTTTATCGACCGTTTGCTTACTTATGCACTGGGCCGTGGATTAGAAGCCTATGATCAGCCTGTTATCCGTTCCATCGCCAGACAAGCCAGTAACGACAACTACCGCATTCACAGCATTATTGAAGCGGTTGTTACCAGTACGCCATTTAACTTTAAAAAAGCACCAGAGGCCGCTAATGAACCACAACAATTCGCTAAAGCGCCGTAATTCAGCGTTATCCCGTCGCACTTTTTTAAAAGGCCTAGGCGTTAGCATGGCGTTGCCGGCAATGGAATCATTGGTGCCTGCTGCCTCGGCTAAATCCCTGGAACAACGCCCCAAACGGATGACCGTTTTTTACTCGCCTAATGGTGTAAGAATGCAGCGTTACACACCGGCAACTGCCGGTAAAAATTACGCGATGACGCCCATTTTAAAGCCCCTTGAAAAAGTGCGGGATAAGTTTTCGGTTATCTCGGGTCTGGCCCATTATCAGGCCAGTGCTTTCGGTGCACCGCCGGCCGGCCACGGCCGCAGTTGCCCGGCCTTTTTAACCGGGGTTCATGCCAAGGCTACCGAGGGAGCGGATATTCAGTGCGGTATTTCTGCCGATCAGGTAGCCGCCAGTTACTTCGCCAAAGACACCCAGCTCGCTTCCCTAGAACTGGGTATCGAACCGCCCAGCTTAATGGGCAGTTGTGATATCAATTACAGTTGTACGTATACCAACACTATTTCCTGGAAGAGTCCTACGCAGGCGTTACCCGCCATGGTCGCTCCCAGCGATGTGTTTGAGCATCTGTTTGGCGACGGCAATCAAATCGATGAGCAAACCCGCCAGATGCGACTGGCCCATAAGAGCAGTATTCTCGATTTTATTAACGATGAAGCCAAGCGGGTTAATAAACGCTTAGGTGTTAACGATCGTCATAAAATGGCCCAGTATCTGGAGTCTGTTCGCGATGTGGAACGGCGCATTGCCAAAGCCCGGGAAACGGCGATAGAAATGGATCTGGAAGGGTTTACCGTGCCTGCGAATATCCCCGTCGATTACGAAGAACACGTTAAAATCATGCTCGACCTGCAGATGCTC
>JAYZXK010000441.1:0-2643 GCA_036141415.1 Pseudomonadota bacterium | reverse complement strand
GTTCAGTTACATGTTTTCCTGCTCGGCAGTGCAGCATCCATCTACGCGATGAGTCTTGTGCTCGCCACATTGATGCCGTTACTGAAGCCGTCTGCTGAGGCAGCAGAGAAAAAGTAACCAAAGCTACCATCGCCCTGCTGTTGTAGGCTTTGCCCTGCCCTGTTTAATTTATCAACAAAATATATTGACTTAGTTTTCGCTTTGGATGAAACTGAAAATGTTGATTATTTGTTAAATAAATAACAAATTAAAAACATTCTCAGCACTGAGGGAAAGACTATGATCCTGAACCACCTGTGGGGTATTTACACCCATCCAAAAGAAGAATGGCAAACAATCGATAAACGCCACGAAAACTATTTTTATGCGTTAAGTCACATAGCCATCATTGCCCTAATCCCAGCCATTGTCGGCTATTATTCGGCAGCACATTTAGGCTGGAGTATTGGCGCAGGTGAGTTGATCAAACTCACTCAGCAAAGCGCCCTGGCCATGAGCGTAGCAATGTATTTTGGCCTGATTGCCGGGGTTGTTGCTTTAGCCGCCCTAATGCATGAACTGGCAAAAGCGTTTGATACTTCGCCAACGTATACCCAGTCTCTTGAATTGGCAGCGTATACGGCCACGCCATTGTTTATGGTTGGCTTCGCCGGCCTCTATCCTGAATTATGGTTTATTATGTCGATAGGCCTGGTAGGCTTATCCTATTCGGTTTACCTGCTGTATTCTGGTGTGCCTATTATGATGCACATTCCCGAAGAAAAAGGCTTTATTTATTCAAGCTCAGTGGTTACCTGCGGTTTGGTGCTGTTAGTCATTCTGATGGCAAGTTCGGTAATTCTTTGGAGCATGGGCCTGGGCCCGGTTTATATGCACTAAAATTGGAGCGGGAGTTTAAACCTCCCGCCTGAACCCTTCTAAATTTCGTTTTGTTTCTAACCAGGCTTTCCTGCCGGACGTAAAAACCAGCCACATCACACAGCACCCCACGACAGAGAAACTAAACATTGCCAAATGGAAACTCGTTTCCTCATGCCGCCATCCGGTTAGGGTGTGGTACACATAAAAAAAGCTCATATGAAATAGAAAAATATATAACGAAGCACCAGCCAGCACCGAAAAAACGGAATACAGTATTTGGGGAACCTGTAGTTTTGGGTTATATAAAAACAAAGTGACCAGTGGTACAAAAACTAAAGCTTCGTGTTTGCTCTGCCAGGAAATAAAAACCGCTGCAGACACTGCCGTCAGAATAATAAATCCAGGTAAAAGCCATGCATTTTCAGACTTATGAATCGAGTAAGCCAACCAGCCAAGCGTAAAACACCATAAGTAGGAAAACGGTAGCCTGGCATCTGCCGCCGCTAATTCCGCTTCAACGAGTACATCACTCAGGATATATAAGAGGCAAGCCACGATAAAACTCACTACACAAAACTTGCATGAATGATCCTCGATAAATCTGGTCGGTCTGAAAATCAGGAAGATAGCTGTCAGCAATGCCATTACCTGAAGGATCATACTTGGATACCAGACTGGCATCCACGCGATGCTGGTTGTACCCACCCAGTTACTGTAATGCAAAATTTCTGCAGCACTAAACTTCTGATACCAAATGAAATACATACAGATAATAGCAACACTGGGTAGAACGATATTTTTTGTATATTTAAGGCAGTAAATTGCCAATTGAGAATTCGATTTTCCCCTGGAAAACATGATGAAGTTGTAACCGGAGATAAATAGCAGGGTTAACATACCACCACCGATTGTCCAGCTTGAAGCATGCGTGGCAACAACAACCAGAATAGCCAATGCGCGGGCAACAACCTGGCCTTCAAGTACTACCGGACTATAAGGCGCTTTCATAATGACATTCTTCCAGTTCTTTTATACTCATTACATGCCAGTCTTTCGGGACCGAACAACCTAAATACTCTTCAATATCAACCAACACTTTCATAAAGGTTAGTGAATCCCCGCCTAATTCGTAAAATGAAGCTGATTGGTTAAATTCAGCAGCGGGAAAATGAAATCTGAAAATACTCTCTACGCTTTGCCAATTCTGCTTAGCTAAGCCAAGCTGATGGCTCAACGCTTGTGAGAAATGTCCCCAAAAAAGTTTCGTAACGTCCTTCAGGTTTACATTTAAGATATCCTCCCGAAGCTTTACAAAATTCACTTTACCGTTTGGAAGTCTGGGAATGTCAACCAGCTGTTTGGCAACAATGCTGGTTACGGGGATTTTAATGTGCCCCTGGATAAGTTTAATGATCGCTTTGTTTGTTGCATCCGGTGAGGGGAGGTATCCGATAAGGATCATTTCGCTTTTATTACTGGTAACAGCGCAGTTCACACCATTATTTTTTAACAGCAACTGGACATCTTCAAGGTTCACTCTTATCCCCAGAGGCTTGGCAAATCTCGACTTTCGGCCGGTAATCTCAAAAATATCCCCACAAACCTTCTTCGCCAGATCACCTGTTTTCAGGTAATCGGTGTCATTACATGTGGCCAACTCTTCTGGGGTTGCTGCATACCCCATCATTACATTTGGGCCCTTGTACACCAGTTCACCTTCAATTCCGGTTTCGTTTATGAGGTGGCCGGAATCGTCCAGCAGATAAAGCTCCCCGCCCGGAA
>JAYZXK010000440.1:0-4496 GCA_036141415.1 Pseudomonadota bacterium | reverse complement strand
TTTTAGTGGGATCCACGAAGTCAGCATTGGTGACTCTCCCCCCGTAATCACAGACAAACAGGAGCGCCAGCAGGTGATCATTGATGTACTTGGCACATTATACCAAGAGATTTATTCCTGAATTTGATGCGGAATGTCGGAATCAAATTTGTTTGCAAAACATTTCGATTTCACGATTCTTTTTGTGCGCGTTTGGTTTAGTGATTTGCCTTATAGGTAGCATCGGGTAAATACTTTTTGCTATGCACATAATGATTACCGCTGCTAAACAAAATCTGTTTACCGCATCTACCAGTGGCTGACCCATTGAATGCATAAACCGCCTGAACGGCTTTGGTTTCAATTAAATGTGGGTGTCCTATTTGGTTTTTATCGAAACGACATTAAGGTTGTTTGCTATCCAAAGTGGTTTACTCAAAACCGCCAAGGTCTTTTGACTTAACAAATTGCATGAGTGATTCGACACCCTGAGCACCGTACTCACGAATAACATCAGCAGGTACTTTACTACCGAATCCAACCAAGGGTTTAGATGTGAACCATGACCAAGCTTCTGTTGAAGAGTCAAACCAAGGTTCAACTCTTTCGAAGACCTCAATGACAGCCCTTAAACGGACAGTAGCGGCTTCATCAACGCTCCCGCTCAAGTCGTTCAACGAGACACCAGTATACGCGCAAAAGACCTCGTCATCGATGCTCAGGATCACCGGCCCGGTATAGGCAATGTGCATCCACACCGAGGCGGAGCCTGGCCCGCCATTAAAGCTAATAACCAGCGGGCGGGTGCTGTCGTCTTTAATATCGCTGCGCTTGTAATAGGTGTAATGCAAAGCGGCGACTGCATCACCTTTGTCGTTCCATACCGGTTGGGTTCCGGTAGTGGCAGTGTAATTTACCCGGTTGCCGTTAATTGTGGTCTTATGTTCGGTTACTATGGCACTGTCCGGCTCGATGGCGCGACCGTAATCTTCAGCATAGCCACATGGCGATGCCAGCAGTGAAATGCCCACTGTCAACGTGAGTAGTGATTTAATAAGTGTCATTAGTGCTCTCTTTTTTTATTGTCGTGTCACTTGTCATCATGGCACAAAAAGCAGAGCAGGTTGAGTATGGTCAGGGTATGCTGCCGGATCCCGGCGATAGTTGTCTTTGACGCTTTGCAACCAGTGGATAGGTGGTGATACAAGTCGGCACTTGTATCACCACAATAAAGCTTACAGGTTATATTGCTGTTCCAGCTCGGCCACCCGGGCTCTAGAATCGGCCGCCTCAAAAATGCGATCGGCCAGTCGACGTTTTGCCAGCGGCGTTAAGTCCATCTCCAGCAACAGTTCAATGTAATTAAGGTAGATTTCATCACTGCGTACCGGTTCAGACATCACACTGTCGTAGATAGCTTTCGCGTCTTCGGTTTCACCTTTATCAATGAGTACCTGTGCAAGGGTGTCGGCAATCTCGGGAGCCTTGGGTACTAGCTTGAGCGCCTGTCTGGCATGCTCTTCGGCAGCTTCCAGCATGCCTTCCTGATGTTCGAGGTAAGCCAGGTTATTGAGTGCGATGGCATTTTCCGGTTGCTTTTCAGCAAGCTGGCGATACATATTGATGGCTTCGCTACGATCCCGTTGAATAAGTCGCTCTGCGTACAGCAGCATCGCCTGGGTGTTGTCTGGGTTGTTTTCTCAGAATACCGTAACCAGCTCAAAAGCTTTGTCTGGCTGATCAGCCATTTCGTGGGCAGCCATGGCTAACAGCAGGTTGCGGGTATTCGGAATGGCCTCATACGCAGCCAGTGCATTGGGAATGGCTGCGGTTGGATTATCACGGTAAAGCTGTAACCGAGCTCTGATCCCCTTAACGTAAGGTAACTGCTTTTCTTGCTCCGATAGTTGATTAAGGATGGCTTCGGTTTGCGGAATTTGCCGCAACATGGCATGAAAATGCGCTTTGACTATTTCAATTTGCCGGTCCGGGCGCTTTTCTAGAAAGCCCGCGGTCAACTCCACACCATTCTGGAAGCGGCTTTGCAAATCAAGGATCATAGCCATACCCAGCACAGCGGTTTTGTGATTTGGCTGTTCATTCAGCCACGCCTCGTAATGCGCTTTCGCTTCGTTTATCCGCGACCCCGCCAGCAATAACCGGCCTCTGGTATCCCAGTATAAATCGGGCGTATCGTCGTTAAGCTTGACCTGCTCAATAAGTTCAATACCATCCGCAACCCGTTTTTCGGCCAGATAGACTCTGGCCAGAATGGTTTTTGGTACATCCTCGTCCGGATGACGGGCAACCACTTCCTGAATGGTATTCACCGCTTCGTTGGCTTTGCCGATTTGCTTTTGCACAATGTAAAGTAGCGCCAGCGATGCCTGATCGGTTGGGTCGATAGTGAGCGCCTGATTAATAGCATCCAGCGCCTGCTGTGGCTGTTTTTGCACCATGGCCAGCGAGACCCGCTGAATTTTAGCTTTTATGCTGTTGCTGTCTAATGCCTCAGCTTTGATAATGGCGGCCTCGGCAGCCTCGTAGTTTTGCTGAGCAAGGTAAACCTGCCCTTTCACCAGCCAGGGCTGAGCATTTTGCGGTTCGGCTTTCTGCCAGTTCTCTGCCACTTCCAGCGCTTTATCGAACTGCCTGGTAGCAATGTAGGCATTGGCCAGTGTTTGCTGGCCCATAGTGAGTTCTGGTGCACGCTCTACTGCAGCTTCCAGATTAACCAGGCCTTCGGCATCGTTAATCGACAGCTGTAATACCCCGATACGGGTTAAGTCTTCTGCCGAAGTAGCAATAGGCACCGACTTTTCAATCATCGCCTTAGCGTCGACCACGTTACCGCTTTGCAGTAACTGATACCCGGCTTTGGAAAACAGCATGGCGTCGTTTTCTGCTTCACCATCGACTCTGGCCAGGATATCGGTAGCTTCTTCATTTTTGCCCTGTTGCAGCAAGCTGTTTGCCAGCATCCGCAGTGCTGCATGAGACGGTGGTAAGTCGGAGGCAATCATCGACAGATGTCGGGTGGTCGCAGCATAGTCTTCTAATTGATAAGCACAAAATCCGGCTAACAAACGGGCCAGCGGATCATTACGACCGTTCTGAATGGCAGTTTCCAGATGCTTAAGTGCTACGCCAAAATTGCCCTCACGCGCTTCAATAACGCCCTTAAACTGATTTAGCAAAGGATTGGTAGCACTCTTCTGCAGCAACTCATCTACTAATGGCGCTGCGTCTGCAAATCGCTTGGCATCCATCAGAATAGCGGTGAGGATAAATTTGGTTTCGGTATCATCCGGCGCTACGTCCAGATACGCATCATAAGCAGTAACGGCAGCATCCAGGTTACGTAAATACATATTCAGCCGTGCTTGCTGCATCAACACGTCTTTGTTCAGCGGCGCCTGTTGGTGCAGGGTATCGATGGCTTGCAATGCACCTTCATAATCGTCATCCAGCACTTTACCGAGCGCCAGCGATAGCCCCTTATACACGCTCGATGTGTCTATTTGTGCAATGTCGTCAAGCAGGACCCGGGCTTCTTTGGTTTTTTCCAATCGCAGCAGGGCTTCCAGTTTGTAGTAGGTTACCTCGGCCCGTTTAACCGGCGTCAGACCATCCACGTTGTGGTTAATCTCTGACAAGGCGACTTCTGAATTGGTTTCCTGATAAGCCCGGGTGATCAATGGCAGCACTTCGCTGACCTCATAGCCAAGATCCAAGGCCCGGTTGAGCTCTTTTTCCGCGGCTGCAAAGTCTTTTTGTTGCAGATAGAGCTGGCCAAGTTCAAACCGTGCGTTGGGATCCTCCGGGTCTTTTTGAATGGCGCTTTTATATTCGATAATGGCCGACGGGTTATCCTTCGCCTCAACAAACTGGCGTGCTGCGAGCATGTGTTCTTCACTGGTTTTCTGACCGCAGCCGGTCAGTGACAGGCTGGAAATTCCCAGCATTACAGCAGCTAACACCGCGTTACGATTAAATGACTTTCTTTTCATAAAGCTTACCTTGCAAATGATTCTCAGACTTTCCGTATTGTTGCAGCGACTAATACCAATCAGACGTGGTATCCACGCTACTATTGGCCTATAATAGTGTTTTAATAATCAGCTGGCTTTTCTGCTATGCACCATCCGAGTTATTCAGGATCCGTAATTTAATGACCACAAATGTCGAACTGACCTTCACAGACCTTAATCTTCCGCAGCCTATCTTACAAGCCTTGGAGAAAGTTGGCTACGAGAAACCGTCGCCAATTCAGGCGGAAAGTATTCCGTTACTACTGAACGGACACGATCTGTTGGGTCAGGCGCAAACCGGTACCGGTAAAACGGCAGCCTTCGCACTGCCCATGCTGGCTAACCTGGACATCGAAGGCAACTACCCGCAACTGCTGGTACTTGCACCAACCCGCGAACTGGCAATCCAGGTGGCCGAAGCGTTCCAGGCTTATGCCAGTTTTTCTAAAAAAATCCGCGTACTACCGGTTTACGGTGGTCAGTCAT
>JAYZXK010000439.1:0-7124 GCA_036141415.1 Pseudomonadota bacterium | reverse complement strand
TGGCGGTGTAGCAGTAATCAAAGTTGGCGCAGCCACTGAAGTAGAAATGAAAGAGAAGAAAGACCGCGTAGAAGATGCACTGCATGCAACTCGCGCTGCGGTTGAAGAAGGTGTGGTACCTGGTGGTGGTGTAGCACTGGTTCGTGCGGCTGCTAAACTGGCTGACCTGACTGGCGACAACGAAGACCAGACTCATGGTATCAAGCTGGCTCTGCGTGCAATGGAAGCGCCACTGCGTCAAATCTCTATCAACTCTGGTGCAGAAGCTTCAGTTGTTGTTAACGAGGTTAAGAACGGCTCTGGTAACTACGGTTACAACGCCGGCAACGACACTTACGGCGACATGCTGGAAATGGGTATCCTTGACCCAACTAAAGTAACTCGCTCTGCGCTGCAGTTTGCTTCATCAATCGCTTCACTAATGATCACCACTGAAGCCATGATTGCTGAACTGCCTAAAGAAGACGCGCCTGCAATGCCTGATATGGGCGGTATGGGCGGAATGGGCGGCATGGGCGGCATGATGTAAGCCACCCATAAGCTAACGCTTATAAAGAAAGGCACTCTTCGGAGTGCCTTTTTTGTTTTTCAGGCCCTATGCTCAGGCTATCAACTATTCACCAATAACATAGTCAGCTTTGCCGCCTTCGGCAGAGGTGAAATGCCCGCTTTGCCCTTCAAGCGCTTTAATCGTGTCGCACTCAATAATGGTAAAATGGCTGGATGCAACACCTTGTTGAAATATGCCTGTGTGGCTTATCACCAATCGACAAGCCTGATCATCAATAACGCCGTTAATGTACTCAAAGCCACTGAAAGTAGCATCACCGGCAGCACCATAATGCATGTGATAAAACACCTCGCTGGTGCCTGTTAACTCGCCGCTATAATGCTGGGAAACTTTTGCAATATTGAGCTTACTGCCCTGCTCAAAGGTTTTTTCAGTAGTTTCCTGCCAGTCCGTTATCGAAAACATGCCTTCTAGTGTCATGTAAACCTCGTTGTTGTATATCCTGTTTGAGTTTGCAGGGTACCATTACCGCCACTTCTGGTATTGTAAAAACACGACACTAATCTTTTAGTAAGAGCCACCGATTTGCAACACAGTCATCATCGCGTATCCGGCGTTATACATCACAGTGATAGTCAAAAACACTACCGCTTGCGCCGTTACGTGCCTGATGTTCCAGTGACAAACCTTGTTGAACAGTACTGGTTAGTAAACTGGCATTTGAAAAGCGGTGTTGAGCATGTGCAAAAGAATTTGCCTGATCCAAACTTTCACTTAACCTTCGATAGCCAGGGGGTAAAGCTTATCGGGCCGGTGAGCAAAGTGTATCACTATCCGATGGCTGCCCGTGGTTTTGTGCTTGGTGTGAAGTTTAATCCTGGATCACTCAATGGGTTATTGGACAAACCGTTAGGCGAGTATGTTGATAAAGAAATATCTGCCAGCAGGTTTTTCGGGCCAGACGTAAATGGCATATTTGAAACAGGAGTTGATGCCCTGACCGACGAAAAGATTGTATTGGCATTAAACAAGTTCTTAGTCCGCTTCGTAAAGCCTGTTACGGCGCAACAATCGCAGGTGGCAGGGCTTCTGGCCAGCATAAAGCATAGCAACGAAATTCATACGGTCGCACAATTGGCAGAACACGCGGGCCTGCCTGTGAGGACATTACAACGATTATTTAACCGCTACGTCGGACTCTCGCCAAAGTGGCTGTTGCGCAAGTACCGGTTGCACGATGCGCTTGATGCGCTCGAAACCAACATACTGACACTGACAGAACTGGCCGCTCAACTTGAATATACTGATCAGTCGCACCTGATCAGAGATTTTAACGATATGCTGGGGATGTCACCAGCGCAGTACCTGACAGCCAGGTATGCGCCGGAAAACAAACCTGAATAACTGGCTAATTACTTGCTCGTTAATTTGGCTACTGCGCCTTTCAGTTCGCTGATAAGGGCTTCGTCTGTGGCTTTACCCGCCTCTGCATCGAACTTGTCATAGAAACTCGGTACTGAAACGGTGGCCTTCACATTCCCTGCAAAGAATGGTGCAGAGGCTTCGGCCGCTGCTAATACTGATTTTGCGCCACCTGGGCCTGGAGAGGCCGCCAGATAAACCGCTGGCTTTTGCTTAAACAGTTCACGGTCGATACGGGTTGACCAGTCAAACAGGTTTTTGTAAGCCGCCGGGTAATGGCCGTTATGCTCGGCGTAAGAGATCACAAAAGCATCTGCCTGGGCTAAATCATTTAAGAAGCCTTGCGCACCTTCAGCCTGGCCAATTTCTTTTTCCAGATCTTCACTGAACATAGGCACATCATAATCATTGATGTCCAACACCTTTACTTCAGCACCTTCAACTAAACCTGCAGTATAAGTGGCCAGTGCTTTGTTGATTGAGGTTGAACTGGTACTTGCTCCAAAAGCTACAATTTTCATAATGATTTCCCCGACAATTTGATTTCGAGCAGTATAAATCGCGTGCCAAAAGACAACCATATGATTTAAATTCAGGCTATGTTCGATTTTTCAGAACGAAGGTAACAAGTTGTTTAACTTTTGGGCGGATTGGTGTCTAAGCGCAACGAGCCAGATGACCGCACCAGCGTTAACATCCTGGGTAATAGCGAGCAATGACTGATTAGTCTCATTGGAGTAACTCAACTGGCGTGGTCACCAAAGACATACGTTGGGTCTTGAGATCTTTACCACTAACGACAACCCTGATATCGCCCAACTCTCCGTTCGATTGAATGATTGCCTGTAACTTGCCGCGAAATGTTTTGCTCTGTGATTGCTTAAAACTTGCTACTGAGCGTGGGTTTCCATTACCCAGGGCGATAAGGGTTGCGGCACCTGAAACATTCACCGTTAACGCTTGATCGTAGTCCCAGTGATAAACTTCCCGCCCCTGCGCATCCACCAACTGGATATCCAGGTATAAAATGTCAGTTCCATTCGCCTGAAGGCTGTTTTGCTCCGGGGTAATGGTTGTTGAAGCAGGGCGGGAGCTGCTTGAAAGAGCCCAGGTTGCCATTACCTCCCCGTCACTGTTTAACCCTCGCGCGAGCAGTTTTCCTGGTTGGTATGGTACCCTAAAATGAGCCGTATATTGCTGCTGTTTGCCGGTGGGCAGGGTTCCGTAACTGCGGTCATTCACCAGCAACTCTACTTGCGGGTACACCGAATATACAGTGACATTTACCGGCTTGCCCTGTTGTTCAGGCCAGGTCCAGTTAGGGTGAATGTCCGGGTAAGTCCAGTAATCATACCATTGTGGGTCCGGCGTAGGTGACAGCGATGGATGAGGCGCTTCAACAAAAGCCGATACCGGATACTGGCCGGTATTCCACAACACCTGTCGATAATAGGCTGCCGGACGCATATTGCCCAGTACGTCTATTTCGCCTGTATAGGCCAGTGTCCAGGGATAATCGGCAAGGCCTGCCCACTCGGGTGCGTAGCCTGTCCAGCCGATGGAAGCTTCACCCATATAATCCCAGCCAGTCCATACAAAATCCCCTATAACATAGGGATATTCCTCTACCAATTGCCAGTAATCGAAGGCTTCTTTTGAATAGGATTCTGAGCCGTACATAAAGCGGGCCCTGCCAGCCTTATAGTCATTCACGTAATTGTGCGGCTGGTAGTTGTAACCAACTACATCAAAGTTCGCTGTAAACTGCGCTGCTGATTCGCCTGAAGTATTGGTGCCAATGGTCACCGGACGGCTGTCATCCAGCGCTTTTACCTGCTCAACCAGTTGATTAGCTGTACGCGCGCCTAATGCGGATTCTTGTTCCGGTATTTCATTTCCTACGCTCCACATAATAATGCTGGGATGATTAACGTCACGCTGAACAAAACGCCTTAAATCGGCTCGCCAGTCTTGTTTAAATACGGCTGAATAATCGTTGATGTTGTCCCATTTGTGATGGTTCCAGCTGTCAAAAGCTTCACTGATAACCAGTAACCCGTGCTTGTCCGCGGCGCGCAAAAACGCACTCGATGGTGGGTTATGTGCAGAACGTACGGCGTTGTAACCGGCGGCGATGATTTTTTTTACTTTGCGGGCTTCTGCCTGCGGGTGGGCTTCGGCCCCCAGTGAATAGTTATCATGGTGAACGTTCATCCCTTTTAAGGTAATTGGCATACCGTTTAATAACAAACCTTTAGTCTCACTAAGTTCAACGGTGCGCACGCCAAAAGGAACGATTTTTTGATCAATGATTGTGTCGCCCTGCTTAAGTCGCTGCACGAGCTGATACATCTGCGGATTTGCAGGCTGCCAGAGTACGGCGTTGTTTACCTTCAGTGTGCTGACAACAGGCAAAGTATTGGCTTGTTCGGCAACGGCGATCTGTTCAAATGCGTGGCGTTTTCCTGCTAGCAGCACTTCGTTTTCCAACACGACAGTATGCTTGTGAGTACGGTCAAGGGTGAGTGAAGTACTGATTTGCAGCTCGGCAGAATTGTTCTGCACTTTGCGAGTAACCACCTTCGTGCCCCATACATTTATGTGAGTACGCTGCTTTTTAATCAGCTTTACCGGGCGGAAAATTCCCGAGCCGCTGTACCAGCGACTGTTCTTTTCATTGTTATGCACCTTCACGGCGATGAGGTTTTGCTTGTCCGGCTGAAGGTGAGCGGATATATCCACCTGAAAGCCGGTATATCCATAATAGTGTGTTGCTACTTCGATACCATTAACAAAAATGCTCGAATTCATATATACACCGCCGAAGATCAGGATATACCGATAGTCAGACTCTATTCCGGTGAGTGTTTTGCGGTACCAGCCAATCCCTCCTGTTGTATATCCGGTGTCATACGCGCCGGGAGCATCGGCCGTAAAAGGACTTTGGCTATCACCACGATCTTCAATCGACCAGTCATGAGGTATTGATACTGTGCGCCATCCTGAGTCATCAAAGTCAACCCGGCTAAACTCATTGCTATGGCCGTGATGGAACCGCCAGTTTAAATTAAATTCGGCGTGGTCTTCCGACGCCGCGCCGTGTGGTACTAGCAAAAATGGTAATAACGTCATCAGGAGGGGCAGTTTTCGTAGCGTTGCTAACATAAGGAATATGGCCGTTTTTGTTTTCCCTAATATGACATGGAATTTAACATTCAGGCAAATGGAGCGGCAAGTTTTCCTCTTGTTTTAACCTGGTTAAGAAGGCTTCGATACATATTTCAGGTCGCGATTTTTTATTAATCCTTATTTTTAACAATTATTTGGGTTTATTTCTTCTTATTGCTTAGTGTTTTTTAACTAAGATGAAAAAGGGTAATGTTTACCCTTTAAGTGGGAAATATCTTTCATTTTTCAGCGGTTCAAGCTACCCTGATGTTATTCGTATGTTAACTGGCTGTCTTCGCTTAAACAGGGCTTGCTGATCAGACGCCTGGCTCAGTGTAAAGCATTATCAGCCATCACAGTTTGAAAGGTAAATTGAGTGAAAAAGTGTGTTTTCTTGCTTCCTTTATTGGCACTGTCAGGGTGTGCCAAAGACACTAACCCGCCAGTCGCATCGCAGTTAACTCATAATCAGGATCACCACCAGGCAAGGCTTTCTACCTCGCTGACGAATGAGGTGCCAACACCACATAGTTTAAATAGCGGGTGGCGGTTCGTGCGGGATATTGAAGACCGGGATGCACTGACTCAAGTTAACTGGACTGAAGTAACGTTGCCACATACGCCAAAAGTTGAACCCATGATCGTTAATAATCAATGGCAGGGCACCGCTTGGTATCAGCGCGCCTTACCGTGGTCAGATTCGTGGCAGGATAAAGTTGTTCTTATTCGTTTCGAGGCGGCAATGAAAGTCGCTGACGTGTGGTTAAACGGTAAAAAAATAGGCCATCACAAAGGCGGTTACCTGCCTTTTACCCTCGACCTCACTGATCATCTGCAGCCTGGTGACAATACTTTACTGGTGAAGCTGGATAATCGTGACAACGAATTGATTGGTCCCAAGCCACTGTCTACATTGGACTTTAATACCTATGGCGGGCTGTA
Organism: Pseudomonadota bacterium; assembly: GCA_036141415.1. Classification (GTDB taxonomy): domain Bacteria; phylum Pseudomonadota; class Gammaproteobacteria; order Enterobacterales; family Alteromonadaceae; genus Alteromonas. The sequence goes on along the minus strand of JAYZXK010000439.1, from coordinate 1,081 downwards.
CAGAAGTGTTTCACTGGTGGTTAAAGAGCCTGTTCATATCACCGATGAGCTGTTGGCGAATAAAGTCGCCGGTGGTGGGGTATTTGTTACTTATCCCACAGTAGACGAAGCACAATCGCTGGTGAATGTTACTACCCATTTACATAACCGCAGCGCTGCCAATAAGCAAGTTACAGTGCGCCAGACGTTGCACTTCAACGATGAAGTTATTCTGAGTGAGGAACAGCGCATAGTTTTGCCAGCAGGCGCGGATCAAATACTCGAACAGCAGCTCACGGTTGAGCAGCCCCGCTTATGGAGCCCCGATGCGCCAAACCTTTATGAACTGGAAACGGCGTTACTGCATAACGATGAGTTAATGGAGCGGCAAAGCCGCAAAATTGGTATTCGCGAGTTTGCCTTTAACGACAACCATGAGCTTCTGATTAACGGAGAACAAGTATTCTTGCGTGGTGTTAATCGTCATCAGGAATACCCACATGTTGGATATGCGCTGTCTCCTCAGGCAGATTATCGTGATGCAGTGCGTATTAAGTCGGCCGGATTTAATTACGTGCGGTTATCTCATTACCCCCACTCTCCGGCATTTATGAAAGCAGCAGACGAACTTGGGCTGGTGCTACTGAATGCCATTCTGGGCTGGCAGTTTTATAACCCGGATCCTGCATTTCAGGCGCAAGTGATAGAAACCTGTCGGGATCTGATCCGTCGCGACCGCAACCATCCATCCGTGATGGCATGGGAGTGCTCTTTGAATGAGTCAGCGATGCCCAAGGAGTTTGTCGCTGAATTAGACAATATAGTTAAAGAAGAGTATCCAGGGGCGTTTTCTGCTGGCTGGATGCATGGCTACGACATCTATTTGCAGGCTCGCCAACACCGACTTAAACACTATGAAGAGCCCACTCAACCCTACAATGTGTCTGAATACGGTGACTGGGAGTATTACGCCCAGAATGCCGGGCTGAACCAGGATGACTGGCAGGGGCTGAAAGAGGATGAGCGTACCAGCCGCCAATTGTTAGGCAGTGGAGAAAAGCGTTTGTTACAGCAAGCCACTAATATTCAGGAAGCTCATAAT
>JAYZXK010000438.1:0-2906 GCA_036141415.1 Pseudomonadota bacterium | reverse complement strand
ATCGCCTTCTTCCACGTCATGCTCAATCAGTACGTTGCCGTCCTGATCAACAACCTGAACGGTACCGTCTGCTTCCATTTCGAAAGTTTTGTCGTGTGAACCGTATTCTTCGGCTTTTTGCGCCATCAGACCAACGTTAGGTACTGTACCCATAGTCGTTGGGTCGAAAGCCCCGTGGGTTTTACAGAAGTTAATCACTTCCTGATAGATAGTCGCATAAGTACTTTCCGGGATAACCGCTTTAGTATCGTGAGACTTTCCATCCGGCCCCCACATCTGACCAGAGTTACGGATCATCGCAGGCATCGAAGCATCAACGATTACGTCGCTCGGCACATGCAGGTTAGAAATACCTTTATCTGAGTTTACCATCGCCAGTGGTGGGCGATCGGCGTAGCATTTGTTGATGTCGCGCTCAATCTCAGAACGCTGAGACTCAGGTAAGGTTGAAATTTTGTCGTAAACGCTGCCCAGACCGTTGTTTGGATTAACGCCCAGTTCGTCAAACAGGTCACCGTACTTTTCGAACAACTCTTTGTAGAATACTTTAACGCAGTGACCAAATACGATGGGGTGAGACACCTTCATCATAGTCGCTTTAACGTGCAGTGAGAATAGAACGCCGGTGTTTTTAGCGTCTTCGATTTGCTCTTCGAAGAACTGACACAGCGCCTTTTTGCTCATGAACATACCATCAATGACTTCACCAGCCAGTAAGTCAACTTTTGGTTTCAGGGTCTTTTTGCTACCGTCTTTGCCGGTAAACTCAATGCTTACATAACCTTCTTTATCAACGGTTACTGATTTCTCACCAGAGTAGAAGTCACCGCCACGCATGTGCGCAACGTGTGTTTGTGAAGCCTGGCTCCACTCACCCATGCTGTGCGGGAATTTTTTCGCGTAATTCTTAACTGCAGTTGGCGCACGACGGTCTGAGTTACCTTCACGCAGAACCGGGTTTACTGCAGAACCCAGTACTTTACCGTAGCGTTCGCGAACGTCTTTTTCTTCGTCTGTTTTTGGATCTTCAGGGAACTGCGGTACGTTAAAGCCCAGTGCGTTCAGCTCTTTAATCGCCGCGCGCAGCTGAGGAATAGAAGCACTGATGTTTGGCAGTTTGATGATATTCGCTTGCGGATCCTGCGTCATTTCGCCCAGCTCGTTCAGGGCATCAACCACTTTTTGGTCGTCGGTCAGATAATCAGGGAAATGGGCCAGAACACGTGCGGCTAGAGAGATATCACTTACTTCAACATCGATATCAGCTTCGGCGGCAAAGCGACGAATAATGGGTAACAACGAGTAGGTGGCCAACATTGGCGCTTCATCGGTTTTGGTATAAATAATTGTAGACTTACGGTTGGTCATTATGTACCTCAATAGTTGCAGTAGCTGGCTGCGTTTTTTCCATTCAACAAATTCCAGCCGCTTATTTCAGACTATTACGTTCTGACAAGAGACCGGATCTCGTGATTTTCCTGCGTACCTACATGTGTCAACCTGAAGGGAGTATCGATTCACGCACGCAAAATACTCAGTATCCACTTTACTGAGTATTTAATTCACTAATTTTACAGGTTGACGCTGGCCATGTAATGCACATGAATCATAAGGTCTTTAGTATAGGGTCAAGCGAACCAGTTACAAGTCATACCTTTGTCTTAATTACGAAAAAATGGTTAATAAATTAGTTTTCATGGGTAATTATTCAACAAAGCGTACAAAAATCCATCACCGGCAGGTTCCCGGTGTGCTTAAACAACAACTTTGATAAACTGTTTACTCAAATCTCACCGGCCAGCAATAGTTGCATGACTTCAACCGTAATTCTGTTTAATAAACCCTATATGGTGCTTTCGCAGTTCACCGATGCTGAAGGCCGTGAAACCCTCAAAGATTACATTCAGGTTCCCGATGTCTATGCAGCAGGACGGCTCGACCGGGATTCAGAGGGGTTACTGGTGCTTACCGATAATGGCGCGTTACAACATAAACTCGCCCACCCGAAGGCCAAAACCAGCAAAACTTACTGGGTACAGGTGGAGGGCGAAGTATCGGATGAAGCCATTGAAGCGCTACGCAATGGTGTGGAGTTAAAAGATGGTCTGACCCAGCCAGCCAAAGTACAGCGCATGGCAGAGCCTGCGGTATGGCCGCGCAACCCGCCTATTCGGGAACGGGCAAATATTCCAACCACCTGGTTATCCATTACCATCAGCGAAGGCCGTAACCGCCAGGTGCGTCGCATGACCGCCCATGTAGGGAATCCTACCCTGCGACTTATCCGCTACCGGGTAGGAAACTGGACGCTGGATGGCATTGCCAATGGTGAGTACGTCAGCATGCCCGGGCCGCCAATGAAACCGGTCGATAAGGCAAATAAACGCCCTGCCCGACGGAGCCGGCCCAAACAGCGGCAAAAAACACGTTGAGCGCCGCAAAAAGGCGCTTTTAGAGGTGCCAAAAGTTGCATTTTCTGGTAAACTCCGCGCCCCGTAAATAACATGAGAGTGCACAGTAAAATAATGTCTCAGCTTGCCACTTCGGCCCCCAATAAACAAAAAGTCATCGTCGGTATGTCCGGTGGTGTGGATTCTTCTGTTTCTGCTTATTTGCTCCAGCAACAAGGCTACGAAGTTGAAGGCCTGTTTATGAAAAACTGGGAAGAAGACGACAACGACGAATACTGTGCCGCGGCTGAAGATCTGGCCGATGCCCAGGCAGTTGCCGATAAACTGGGTATTTACCTGCACACCATTAATTTTGCGGCCGAGTACTGGGACAACGTATTTGAGTACTTTCTGGCAGAATACAAAGCCGGCCGCACGCCCAATCCGGATATCATGTGTAACAAGGAAATCAAATTTAAGGCTTTCCTTGAATACGCTGCCGAAGACTTAGGTGCC
>JAYZXK010000437.1:0-6031 GCA_036141415.1 Pseudomonadota bacterium | reverse complement strand
CTTGCGCCACCCTTCAGGGCGGCCAGCAGGTGTGGGTTCCAGCGCATCCTGCTCGGTGAAACTGTCTTCACGGTGGGTTTTGGCAGCCAGTGCCGGGATCACCGTCAGAGCCACAATCAGTGAGGCTATTAAGGCAAACGAAACGGTCATGGCCTGGTCGCTGAATAACTGACCGGCAATGCCTTCGACAAAAATAAGCGGTACAAATACTGCCAGGGTAGTGAGCGTGGAAGCTAAAATGGCACTGGAAACTTCTTTAGTGCCCTCGGTCGCCGCCGTCGCAGCGCTGATCAGGCCCTTGCCGCGCTGTTTGTGTTTGTCGATATTTTCCAGTACCACGATACTGTTATCCACTAACAAACCCACCGCCAGGGCAATACCACCGAGGCTCATAATGTTAAGGCTGATATCGTTACCGTACATCAGGTTAAATGTGGCGATAACCGATAGCGGAATCGATACTGAGATGATCAGCGTTGGCCAGAAATCCTTAAGGAACAGGTAAAGAATGATCATGGCCAGAATGCCGCCAATAATGGCAGACGATTTTACATCTTCGATGGCCTGTTTAATAAACTCACTCTGATCGTACACTTTATCCAGCGCGTAATCAGAAGGCAGTTGATTTTGGATCCGCTCTAGGGCAATCCCTACCTGACGTGCTACATCTACTGAGTTGGCGTCACCTTCTTTGTATATGGCAATCTCCGCGCCTTCCTTGCCGTTAAAGCGACTAATGGCATCCCTTTCCTTATAGGTATTCTGAATGGTAGCCACATCGCGCAGGCGAATAGACTTGCCGTTACGGTTGGCAATATACAGCTCACCAATTTCATTGAGACCGGTAAACTGGTTCAGGGTACGCACCAGAAACGCCTGATTGCCGTTATCAATACGACCGCCTGCGGTGTTGAGGTTCTCCTCTTTAAGGCGGGTGATAATGGTGTTGATGCTGATATTTAACTGGCTGACCCGGCGCTGATCCACCAGTACCTGTATTTCGTTTTCCAGGGCACCACCAATTTTTACCGAAGCAACGCCTTCAATGGATTCCAGTTGACGCTTAATTTGCTCATCGGCATAAATACGTAACGACTTCATGGCTTCAACGGAAGGATCCGGCGTATTGAAGCTCAGGCCATAGCGCAAAATAGGATCGAGGCTGGGGTTAAACCGCAATAAACGGGGTTTATCTACATCCAGTGGTAGTTGCAGGATGTCCAGTTTTTCCCGCACTTCCAGGCTGGCGAAATCCATGGCAGTGCCCCAGGCAAACTCCAGCACAACGTCTGACTGGCCAGGTCGTGAAATAGATTTAACCGTGCGCACGCCTTTAACTGTGCCAATGGTTTCTTCGATAGGTTTGGATACCAGCTGTTCTACTTCAGCAGGCGCCGCACCGGTGTAGTCGGTACGAATTGTCAGAGTCGGGTAGGCCAGTTCGGGTAACAGGTTTACCGATAACCGGCCTAAAGAGACCATGCCAAATAACAGCACGGCGAGTGTAAACATGGCAATCGCGACAGGGCGCTTTACCGCAATATCAACAAGTTGCATAACAATCTCCTGGCGGCTATCAGCTGTTTACAATTTCAACTGGTGACGCATCTTTAAGATTGTGATGCCCGACGGTAACAACGGTTTCTGAACCAGTAAGACCGTTGGTAATTTCGATAAATTCGCCGTTTTCAAAGCCGGTGGTCACATCAAGCTTTTTCGCTACGCCTTCTTCCACTACAAACACACTGGTTTGATCGTCGATGGTTAACAGCGCTTTACGGGGTAATAAGGTCGCATTCGCATGAGTATCGTAATCAATAGAGACTTCAGAAAACATACCGGCTTTCAGGCGACCGGTAGTATTAGGAACGGTGAGGGTAACTTTAAAGGTACCGGTGGTCGCATCAACTACCGGGCTGATCCGTTCTACATAGCCAGTTACCGTGGCGTTACCCAGCGCTGCAATTTTCAGGCTGGCATTTTGTTTGGCAGCAATGGAGGCCATTTCGCTTTCAGGCAAATAAACAATACCCTGTAAGGCTTTTTGCTGAACAATATGGAACATTCTTTCGCGCTGGAAAGACTCAGTAAGGTTACCCACCTTGGCATTACGCTCGGCAATGTAACCGCTGATGGGGGCGGTGATGGTGGTTTCCTTCAGATCCAGTTCGGCCAGTGCCAGCACCGCTTTGGCTGCTTCGTACTGGGCGGTGAGCTTATCAAAGGTGTCGTCGCTCACCAGTTTGCTGGAATACACTTTCTTAATTTTGCTTAATTCTTTTTCGATGCCGGTGAGATCGGCACGGGCTTTACTCAGGTTTAACTCGTAACGTTTTTTATCGAGCTGGGCAAGTACCTGACCCTTTTCTACATAATCGCCTTCTTCGACGAAAATGTGCTCAACAATACCTGACGCCCGGGCGACTACGAACGCTTCTTCTTTGGCTTCTAAGATGGCGGTGGTCTGATAGCTCGATGAGATATCGCCCATGGTCACAGGCGTGGCTTCTACGGGGATGCTGACAACCACTTCTTCTTTTTGCTCAGCTTTGGTGTCGGTGGCCTCGGCGTCGATACAACCGGTTAAGGCCACGCTACTGGCCAGCAGGCCGGCAATGAGTAATAAGCTGATGTTGCGGTGGGGTTTTACGTGTTCCATCGTTTTACCTTGAAAGTATATAGTTATATACGCCTAACAGCATTCGCTGTGCCAAATTGTTAAGTAAATTATAAATCCCTACAAAACAATAAATTAGCGAGCAGTTGTATCTTTGTGTAAGCAATTGTATCAATTCTGTGTGGCGGTAATGGCTAACTGTTGAGTTAATTGGTTATTTGTTGTGGGTATTGGCTAACTTTGTGCGCGTGGAAGCCGTTATTCTGTCATTCAGGCGTGAAAATGCAGAAAAGTACAATCAATAGGCGACAATTGTGTTTGGGGCTGTAACAATTATGGACCTGGGATTCACCTCTGCTTTATTGCAGTGATTACGGATTTATTTCATGTCAGCACCGGTTAAATTGTTCAGCTTCTCCATTGCCTTTATTTGTATTCTTCTGGCCCTCAATTTTGGTATTCGTTCATCCATGGGCTTCTTTATGGAGCCGGTGTCGTCCGAGTTCGGTTATGGCCGGGAGGTGTTTGCTTTTGCACTGGCGCTGCAAAATCTGTGGTGGGGATTGTCACAACCTGTCGCCGGCGCTATTGCCGATAAATACGGTACGGTCAGAACAGTAGTGGTAGGCGCCTTTTTATATGCTGCAGGGTTAGCCATAACCGCTACAACAGATTCGGTTGCCGGTTTGAATACCGGCGCAGGATTGCTGATGGGAATGGGCATTGCCGCCACCGGCTTTGGTGTGGTGTTACCCGCTATGGCACGCATGGTGTCGGTGGAAAAGCGCGCTTTTGCACTGGGGCTTGGCAGTGCCGCAGGGTCTGCCGGACAGCTTCTGGTCGTGCCGGTTGCCCAGGAGTTTATTCTCGGTTTTGGCTGGGTGAACGCGCTGTTATTGTTAGCCGGTTGTTCGTTGTTAATGGCCGTGCTGGCTGCTACGTTCCGCCAAGCGGGCGGGGCGCAGCTGGCGGTTAATAAAGACAGTACCGCACAAACTATGCGTGAGGCACTGAAAGAGGCTTGTGGTTACTGGCATTACTGGTTGATTGTGGTGGGCTTTTTTGTGTGTGGTTTTCAGCTGGCATTTATTACCGTGCACATGCCGGCTTTTTTAAGTGACCGAGGGTTTTCTGCCCACACTGCGGTAGTGAGTTTATCGCTGATCGGATTGTTTAATATCTTTGGTTGTCTGCTATCCGGCTCCTGGTCGGGCAAATATTCGAAGAAAAACCTGCTGACCATTATCTACGCGTTGCGGGCGATTGCGATAGCCGCTTTTATGCTGTTTGAAATGAGTGAAATGTCGGTGTACCTGTTCTCTATTGTTACCGGATTGCTGTGGTTAGCCACTGTACCGCCAACGTCCGGGCTGGTGGCGCAGTTATTTGGCCTGCCTTATATGGGGCTGTTGTATGGCATCGTCTTTTTAAGTCATCAGTTGGGATCATTCAGCGGTGTCTGGCTGGGCGGCTATTTGTACGATCTTACCGGTTCTTACGATGTGGTGTGGTGGAGTGCCTGTTCGATTGCACTGGTTACTGCGCTGGTACATGTGTTTATTGATGAGCGGCCAGTCCCCCGACTGCGGGAACAACCCCAAGCAGTATGATGAATGGGCGGCAGTTCTGGGTTAACTGCCCGCCGCAAAATGAGTGTTAATCAACAATAGTGTAGCTGGTGGTGATATCCACATTGCCTTTTAACATCAGCATCACCGAGCAATACTTCTCGGCCGACAGTGACACTGCGCGGTCGACGTCTTTTTCTTTTAAGTTGTCACCACTCACGATGTAATGGGCATGGATTTTAGTAAATATCCGCGGCGGCTCGTCGGCACGCTCTGCTTCCAGCTCGCACTGGCAGTCGTGAATGGTCAGGCGGCGTTTTTTAAGAATATCCACCACATCGATACTGGAGCAGGCGCCAACCGCCAGCAATACTGTTTCCATGGGGGACAGGGTTTCACCATTGCCATCGAGGGTCTGGCTGAAACCGCTTTCGGTTTTTCCTGAGAAGGTAAGGGCTTGTTGCCAACTGACTGTCGCTTTCATTGTTATTATTCCACCAGAGTGATTTTTTGTTTATCCAGTTTAATTTTCTGCTGTTTATATAAGGCGCCCAAGGCGCGTTTGTAAGCCGCTTTACTTACATTAAAGTGGGCGTAAATTTCTTCCGGAGGACTTTTATCGGTGAGCGTGGAAAAGCCACCGTGCGCTTCCAGATCGTCGAGGATCGCCTGTTGTAGTGCATCCCGCCCGGTAGCGTTAACCTGTTGCAGGACAACGTCGATTTTGCCGTCTTCACGCACCTGCTTAATGTACCCGGTAGTTTCGTCGCCAATGCGCAGCTTCTTAAAGGCGTCACTGGCAAATACCAACCCCAGGTGAGTCTGGTTGATGACTACTTTGTAGCCCAGGTCGGTCTGGCCGCATACAATCAACTCGACTTCCTGGCCGGCCTTAAAGTAGATGCCATTCTCGCTTAAAAACGGGTGTAATTTGGTGGTACCCAGCAGACGACCGGTGGGTTCATCAAAATACAGGTAAACCGGGTAAATCATGCCCTGATTAACCGGTATTGCCTGGTTCTGGCGGGGAACCATCAAATCGCGAGGTAATCCCCAGTCGAAAAAGGCGGCAAAATCGGTCACGCCCACCGCTTTTAACACCTTGACCTCACCGGCCAGAATTTTGGGGGTTGCCAGGCTGGCCGCTAGCTGGCCGTTTTCACCGGTATACACCATGGCCTGCACTTCGCTGTCGACTACCAGTGGTTGTTCTACCTCTTCGGTAAGCACAATACTGCGATCATCATCCGCGTGAGACAACTGATAACCGAAGGGAAATTCTCCAACCACTTTAAGCGGGTTAATCTGACCAATTTTTAGCATGGGGACTGACTTTTAAAATAAAACAAGTAACATGATAACCGATATGTCACGAAGAACTAACCGCTTATGATGTTAAATTGCGATTTAGGCGAAAGTTATGGCGCCTGGACGATGCCTGTTGATGAACAAATCATGGTTCATATCGACATGGCCAATATTGCCTGTGGTTTTCACGCCGGCGATCCCCTTACCCTGCAAAAAGCCATTGGACTGGCCATTGAGCACAATGTAGCCATTGGCGCGCACCCGAGCTATCCAGACCTGGCTGGTTTTGGCCGCCGTAGCCTGGCCATGGCCGATGATGAACTGATTGCCTGCCTGCATTACCAGATTGCGGCACTTGATGGGATGGCCCGGGCACAGGGCGGCGAAGTAGAGTACATTAAGCCCCATGGCGCTTTATATAACGATCTGATGCAAAAGCCAGCGCTTCGGCGCACCGTTATGCAGGCAGTTGCCAGCTGTTCGGTAGCGGATATTCCGCTGATGATTCAGGCTCATCCGGATCATCAGCAATTAAACC
>JAYZXK010000436.1:0-2710 GCA_036141415.1 Pseudomonadota bacterium | reverse complement strand
TTATAGCCTTTTAGATTTCGTACACCTAATGCCGACATCAACTTATAGCGACGTTCCATTTCTCCCACACACCAACGCAGGGCATTGGCGGCTTCTTTCATATCGGTGACCACTTCGGCCAACAGGTGCGGGATCCCTTCGTACACCGATAATTCCAGCATTTTCGGGTCAATCATGATCATCCGCACGTCTTCCGGCGTGGACTTATACAATAAGCTGAGGATCATTACGTTAACACCCACCGACTTACCTGAACCAGTGGTACCGGCTACCAGCAAGTGCGGCATTTTGGCCAGGTCCACCACGACCGGATCGCCGCTGATATCGGCACCCAGTACCATAGTAAGTGCCGAGGCATTCGACTGAAAAGCTTCGCACTCAATCACTTCACTCATGCGCACCATTTCGCGCTTTTTATTCGGTAATTCGAGGCCAATCACCGACTTACCCGGGATAACTTCTACCACGCGAACAGACGTAGCCGACATTTCACGGGCTAAATCTTTAGATAGGCTGGTAATTTTGCTTACCTTCACACCCGGTGCCAGGTCAATTTCAAAACGGGTGATCACCGGACCGGGATAAACCCCAACCACGGCGGCGTCGATATTAAAGTTGGCCAGCTTTTCTTCTACCAGACGGGACACAATGTCCAGTTCTTCCTGGGTGATCGGGTTTTCCTTTTTGTCTGGTCGGTCGAGCAACTCAAACGATGGCATCGGGCCAATGTCTTCATCACCATCTGACTCACCACGTGGCGGCCGGATTTGTTTCGCCCCTCTGGCAGCCGGCTGTTGCGGTGGCGCTGGCATTGGCGAGGACGTTTTTTTCGGCTCAGTGGCAGTCGCCTCCTCAGCTACTGTTTCACTTACAAACCCGGGCCCATCGGCACTAAAGGACTCCCCTGCCCCATCGTTAGCATCCACAATAAAGGGCGGTAAATCGTCTTCGTCATCACCTGTAGCGAAGATTTCATCAGGGATTGAAAATGTCGGTTCGCTGCGCTCCGTTTTAGCTTGAGGGCTTTGCTTAGGCGGTGTTTTCTCCGCCGGTTTTTCCGAAGGTGGCTCGGCACGTAAACTGGTAATGTTCAGCTCATCACTGTCTTTCTCTTTATCTGCCGATTTATTCGGTAACGATAAGGCAGGCATATTCAGCGCCAGCAGCTTTTGCGGCGCGGCAATGGATTTACGGCCTATCCACAACGTACTTTCACCGAGCTTATCAACAATCAGTAGCCAGGAAATGCCGGTCAGCAACGTAAAGCCCACGCAACAGAAGCACAGGAGCAACAATACTGTACCGGCTACATTGAAGTAAGGGATTAGCGCTGAGCTGATTACATCGCCAATCAGGCCGCCAGCGGTGAAGCTGAACAGGTCATCAAAATTTATACTAAAGATGCCGGTAAGGCCCAGCAATATCAAGATCGCGCCAATCAGGCGCAAACCAATGGTCAGGTAGTCCAGCTCTCGCCAGGTTTTAATATTATGGAAAATAAACCAGCCAATAAACGCACAGCAAAAGGGTGTGGCATAGGCCAAATAGCCGAAGGTAAAGAAGAACAGATCGGCAGTCCAGGCACCCGTTGGGCCAACCCAGTTATGGACATCGTTCTGCAGGCCAGCCTGACTCCAGCCCGGATCGCCCGGGTGAAAAGAGGCTAACGCCAATAATAAAAAGAACGCCAGAGCACAGGCAATAATAATACCTGTCTCCCATATGCGTTGAACGCCAGAAAGTCGCACCATATCCCTAAATATCTCTCTTTGCCGGTGTTATTAATACACCGGTCATTGATTTTATTTTTGCGCACATACCCGGGTCACAGAAGCGGCTGGCTTCAGCGGGTAACCTAAAAGTTTATCATACCATCCTGACCTTATTTTGTATTAATTCGCAGGCTATTGGTACTTTTAACTTCTTCCATTACCACGTAAGTGCGTGACGCACTTACACCAGGCAGCCGCAATAAGGTATCGCCCAACAATTTGCGGTAGCTCGACATATCAGCCACCCGGGCTTTAAGCAGAAAATCAAAGTTACCCGATACCAGGTGACACTCTTGTATATCATCGTGCTGCTGAACCGCAGCTGAAAATTCGGCAAAAATATCTACCGAAGTTTTAGTTAAGGTAATCTCGACAAACACCAGCATGGCCGCGCCTAGCTGATGCGGATCCAGATGCGCATGATAACCTTTTATATAGCCCTGGGTTTCTAATCGCTTTACCCTTTCCAAACAGGGACTTGGACTTAACCCCACCTGTTTTGCCAGCTCAACGTTAGAAATCCGCCCGTCTTTTTGCAGTATGGAAAGTATGTTGCGGTCTATTCTGTCGAGGTGTTTGGGCGTTTTTACCAGCATATTAAATTCTCCAAAAGGCCTTTTTAGAAGAATATTACACTGGCATTGGAAAAACTACAGCAGATATACTTTAAAACCTTCCGATATACTAGCATCATTAGTAACTCAATAATTTAAACAGGCAGAGATAACTATGTTAGTGGGTGTACCAAAAGAAATTAAAAACCACGAGTACCGTGTAGGCTTAACCCCAGCAGCGGTTAAAGAGTTCGTGATGCACGGTCATAAGGTTATGGTAGAAACCAACGCCGGTACCGCCATTGGCTTTACCGATGAAATGTATGTTGAAGCTGGCGCCAGCATTGCTGCAAGTGCTGAACAGGTTTTCGCCGAAGCGGAAAT
>JAYZXK010000435.1:0-2787 GCA_036141415.1 Pseudomonadota bacterium | reverse complement strand
CAGGGTTTTGTCAAACATGTGCGGGTTGTTCTGAATAAGAATGTTAGCGCAGTGCAGAATACGCCCTGAAGAACGGTAGTTTTGCTCCAGCTTGATCACTCTTAAGCGGGGAAAGTCTTCCTGCAACAAATTCAGGTTTTGCGGCCGCGCACCACGCCAGGAGTAAATCGACTGGTCGTCGTCGCCCACCACGGTAAACCGTGCCCGTTCGCCCACCAGCAGCTTTACCAGTTCGTACTGACTGGTGTTAGTATCCTGATACTCATCCACCAGCAGATAGCGGATTTTGCTTTGCCATTTGGTGCGGGCTTTTTCATCCACTTTGAGCAGCAGCGTGGGCAGCATGATCAAATCATCAAAATCCAGCGCATTGTAGGCGCGCAGATGGTTCTGATACTGCTGATAATACTCCGCAAACTCTTTTTCGCCCTGACTCACTGCCTGCTTTAGCAGTATCTCCGGGGTTAACAGATCGTTTTTCCAGTTGGAGATGCAGCTTTGCAGTAATTTGAGCTGATCTTTATCGCCGTCGAGTGCGTGGGCGGTGAGGTCGTCCAGCAGCGCCATGCTGTCTTTATCGTCAAACAGCGAGAAACCGGCCTTTAAACCAAGCGCTTTCACTTCTGACTTAATAATATTTAAGCCCAGAGTATGAAACGTAGAGACTTTCAGGCCTCTGGCTTCTACTTTACCCAGAGTCTGCCCTACCCGTTCTTTCATCTCCCGCGCCGCTTTGTTGGTAAAGGTAACAGCGGCGATATAGCGGGCCGGCATGTCGCACTGGCGCACCAGATGAGCAATTTTGTTGGTGATCACCCGGGTTTTACCACTGCCGGCACCGGCGAGTACCAGGCACGGGCCGGATACAAAGGTAACAGCGGATTCTTGGGCGGGATTAAGCTTCATTAACGGGTATTCTCAACAACAAAGGGAAATGGCAACGGTAAAAGCGGTATTGTAATCGACCCATGCCCAGAATCCGAGTACTGATTGTATTGCATCGCGGTGGAAGTGTTTTAGAATAACCTAGCCAATTTATGTATTTGCCAAGGAAACGCCATGTTAGATCCTAAAAAACTTGAAGATATTGCACGCCAGATTGCCGACTCGGTACCGCCAGGCGTTAAAAACATGGCCGAAGAAGCCGAAGGAAGAATTAAACAGGTGCTGCAGTCACAATTATCCAAGCTGGATCTGGTGACCCGCGAAGAGTTTGATATTCAAACCCAGGTGTTAATCAAAACCCGGGAAAAGCTGGAAGCCATGGAACTACGCCTGGCCGCTCTGGAAGCCGAGCAAGCTGCCAACGACTAAGCCTGCCCCAGCACAATTAGATCCATAATCAGCCCCAGCGCAATCACCAGCCCCACGTAGTGATTATCTAAAAAGGCCTTAAAACAGGCCTCGCGCTGGCGGTGACGAATATTGTAATGCTGATGAATAAACAGCGAAGCGGCTCCCGCCAGGCCCGCATAAGCAAACACGCCAAGGTTATTGAGCATAAACACCGCCACCAGTAACAACAGGGTGATCACTTCCAGCAGCGCCACAATCAGTTTGTCCATGCGGCCAAACAAAATGGCGCTCGACTTAATACCGATAATCACATCATCATCGCGGTCGACCATGGCATACATGGTGTCGTAAGCAATGGTCCACAGTAAATTCGCTACAAACAGTAACCAGCCCCAGGCCGGGATGTCGCCTCTTACTGCCATCACCGCCATTGGAATCGCCCAGCCATAGGCGGCACCTAATACTGCCTGTGGCAAATAAGTATAGCGCTTCATAAACGGATAGGCCGAGGCCAGCAGCAGCGCCACACAGGAAAGTAAAATGGTTGCCCAACTCAGTTGCAGCACAATCACAAAGGCAATCAGGATGAGGGCACCAAACAGGTGTAAGGCTTCACGCTCGGTGACGTGCCCGGCCACCAGCGGGCGCTCATTGGTGCGTTTTACCGCGCCATCCACGTGGCGATCGGCGTAATCGTTGATTACGCAGCCAGCCGAACGCATTACCACTACGCCCAGAGAAAATAAAATCAGTTCCTTCAACGGCGGCATACCGCCGGCAGCCAGCATTAATGCCCACAGGGTTGGCCACAACAGCAAATAGATACCAATCGGCTTATCGAGCCGCATGAGTTTGGCGTAGTGAGGAAAGTTTTGCAGGGTCAGCGTCATGTTTTGGCATACCAGCGCGCAGTGAAGACGCCGGAAGTTTAGCATTGTCAGCAACGCCGAGACAATCCACCATCCGCCTTTAGTCTAAAGTTAGGTTGTGCGCTGTGGTTGTCTCAACTAGAATTTAGCTAATTGAATTTTATGGATAACCTTAATGAAGCAGTTTCTTCGGCTGATTGTGTTACTTGGCATGCTCGCGCCTTTTTCTAATGCCTCAGCACAGGATCAACCTTCTTATGCCTATATTGGTATTGAGCCTGAGATTGTTACCAACTATCTGGGCCCCAATGCCACCAAACTTGGCTATGTACGGGTGATGATCGAAATTATGGTATCGGATGTCGACCAGCTCGAACTGGTAGAACACCACATGCCACTGCTGCGTGCTACCGCCATTGAGATTTTTGGTCGTCAGCCGGAAGAGAAGGTTAAATCACTTACCGGCCGTGAAGATATTCGTCGCGCCGTGCTGGCCGCGCTGCAGGATCATATGCTGCAGGAAACCGGGGCCAAGGTAATTAAAGACATTATCTTTACCAAGTACCTGCATCAAAAATAACATTACAGTTACCGGGCAGTTGGTTTACCGCTGCCCAACGTT
>JAYZXK010000434.1:0-4120 GCA_036141415.1 Pseudomonadota bacterium | reverse complement strand
GCAAATCTGCTTACCGTTTCAACATCAAGGCCATCAAAGGGCTCATCCAGCACCAGCCAGTCCGGCTCCCTCAGCAGCTCCCTGGCTAATAACACTTTGCGCGTCTCACCGGTGGACAGGGCCAGAAATTCCCGCTCAAGGAGGCTGCTAATACCGAGCAACTCCGCTAATTCGTTCAGAGCTTCTGCTACGCTTTGTTCGTCGGTAAGGCCATCCAGGATAACTTCTTTAGCCGTGCTGGGTACCGGCACCACATCAAGAATATCGGCGTCGTCTTTGCGGCGCTCCGCTTCAATCACTGCCTGTTGTTGTCCTACACTCACCCAGCCGCACCGACCACCTGATTTCCGTTCGCCACTAAGTACTTTCCCTTCTCCGGCCAGCACCGCTGCCAGTACCGATTTACCACTGCCATTAAGACCACTGATAATTGTGTGCTGCCCCTCTTCGATAGTCAGTGTCGGAGCTTCAACGGTTAAGGTCGCCGATAATTTTACGCTGGGATTTATTAGAGTAAGTGACATGAAAGGTGTTCCACAGGATGGTTCTGGTTAACTGAGTATCAATAAAAAAGGTGGGCTCTCGCCCACCCTTTTTGGTTTTCTTTGCCGTGCAGTAGCTTACTGCTGTGGTGCAGCCTCGGCTTGTTCTGCCGGCGCTGGCTCCATTTGCATAGCTTTGATTGGGCTTTCGGCATTGGTAGAAAGCTCGATCAGGCGGTTCAGCTGACCTAAAGACAGCATCATGGCGTACAGTGCGCCCATGAAACCAGCCTTGTGCAGTTCTACTACTTGCTCATCTGCCAGTTCTACCAGTTTCTTCTCGTCGATGGTCAGAATGCCACCAACGTTACGACCCTGGCCGTTGCTGTACTGAACGCGCAATTGCATCGGGTTTAACAAATCCAGTTCAACCACTTTAGACACGAACTGCTGGGTCAGCATTTCGCTGTTCGCCAGGTCGCCCAGCAATTGCTGACGGTTGTTAAGGAAGTCAGATGGGTTACCATCTTCTTTAAACAATGGCTGACCTTCTTCTTTAATCAGATCACTGTTTTCATCAATGTAAACGCCCAGCTTGTCGCCGTCAGGACGCACGTCGAACGGGTAACGAACGATGTTCATTGGAATATGTGGCGCATTCCATTTGCCATCCTGTAAAAACAGGTTCTGGCCTGGCTCAATGCCCAGCATTGCTACAACGTGATGTTTATTAGTTTTAGGATCCTGGATGAACACCAGTGGCATAGCGCCGGCTAATTGTGCAAATTCACGAATTGATGCCGCGGCCAGGTGGGTGTTTTTCGCGTATGGAAAAGCAGGATCTACCGCTACTTTCAGATCTTTATGTGTATTTTTATCCAGCGGTACGAAATTCATTGCCATAAGTACTATCTCGATTCAATTGTAATGTGTGGTCTGGTATCCGTATCAGACACCAACACCTGTTATTTTTTAGTTAATGAGGGTCTGGCGACATTATTCAAGGGGGCGCATACCAACAAGTTGGTATTTTATTTACGATACCCGCTATGGCGCCGGTTTTATGCGTGGATCATCACAGGTAGTCCATCCTGTGCAGGCCACACTTCCCGCCATCTGTTGCTGCTCAGATGCCAGACAACCGCCGGGCAGTATGGCGTATTTGAACTTGCGCGTCCAGCCACCCGACGGTAAGACCGATAAGAGGGTAACCATACAAGATGAATAAAATATTAAAGCAAACAAACACCTTTCTGAATAAACCACCAGGTGAGTAAATCAAAAAATCATGGTAGCTTTGTAAAAAAACACAATCTAACGTCACTTACAGGGATTTACACCATGAAGCACGCTTTTTTGCTGGGTACTGTTACTGCACTCGCACTACTAACCGGCTGCCAGTCGACGTCTGCCACCGCTCAGCCGCCCAAAGGCTTATCCACCGCGCAGGACATTGCTCAACGTTATATTATTGTGGATGGCCACATCGATGTGCCCTACCGTGTACACAACAAATGGGTGGATGTCACCAAGGGCACCAAGGGCGGTGATTTCGATTATCCGCGTGCTGTCAGCGGCGGTCTGAACGCCCCGTTTATGTCGATTTACGTACCAGCCAGTCTCGATGACTCAGATGAGTCAACGCAGCTTGCCCATATGCTCATCGACAACGTGGAGGCCATCACAGCGCGTGCCCCGGATAAGTTTGCTATTGCCATGAGCCCGCAGGACGTGCGCGAGCAATTCGCAAAAGGATTGATTTCCCTGCCTATGGGGATGGAAAATGGCTCGCCAATCCAGGGCGACCTGAAAAACCTCGAAATTTTTCATCAGCGCGGCATTCGCTACATCACGCTGGCACACTCCAGGGCTAACCATATCAGCGACTCGTCCTACGACATTCGCCGCAAGTGGAACGGTCTGAGCCCTTTTGGTAAAGAACTGGTAACTGAAATGAACAACATCGGCGTGATGGTGGATATCTCCCACGTATCAGATGACGCCTTTTACCAGGCTATCGAAATCAGTAAGGCCCCGGTGATTGCCTCCCACTCCTCATTACGTACCTTTACGCCGGGCTTTGAACGCAATATGACCGACGATATGCTGGTCAGGCTGGGCGAGAACGGCGGTGTGGTAATGATTAACTTTGGCTCCGGTTTTGTAACCAAAGAAGCGCGCATGTGGAGTGATAATCGCACTAAACAACGTAATGCCCTGATTAAAGAATTTGGTGCAGACAGTGAAGAAGTAGCGAATTTTGCTGATAACTACAGTAAGGAAAATCCATACCCTTACTCCACTTTAGCCGATGTACTCGACCACATTGACCATGTAGTGGGCCTTATTGGCATTGACCATGTGGGCATTGGCTCTGACTACGACGGCGTTGGCGATTCACTGCCGATTGGCCTGAAGGATGTGTCGTCTTACCCGTCACTGGTGCAGGGCTTACTGGATCGCGGTTACTCCGAAACTGACATTGCCAAGCTGTTAGGTGAAAACCTGCTACGCGTATGGACTGAGGTGGAAGCCTACGCTAGCGCGAATTAGCCCGGCACATAACACTATTTCACCGGGTTAAATCAGCAGCAAATGGGTTTACCCGGTGAAAGCCAAATCAGCATTTCCCTGTCTGATATGAATATCGTATACTCACATTAGTACAGTTACCGGATAATTCAGTGCAACGACTACTTTGTTACTTTCTGCTAAGCATGCTGATTATTCTGCCGACCTCAGGTCAGGCGGAAGGCGTACGTATGGCAGAAAAAGAGGTAGCGCATACTATGCAGGCAGAAAACACTGATTGCATGATGCATCAAGCGGGCAATGAAATGATTCATGCTGCGCACGCTGAACAGGCAAACGCCTCTTCAACAGCAGATTGTTGCCAGAACGATGCCGAACATAACTGTGCCCAGCAAGTTTCGCCCTGTGCTAAAAATGGCTGCCAGTGCGAGCATGCCAGTTCCCATTTAGTCAGTTATCTGGCCGGTATATCTGCCCCCTTTATTGTCAAAACCGCTGCCAGCCAAATCGTCGGTAAACCGGTAGTGGCGTTTTCCGGATTCCCAACCTCGCTGTTTCGTCCTCCAATAAGCCTGAGTTAACCAAACCTCTTATCAGTGCAATGCCTGAGGCATTGTGATCGGGTATCTGTACCCGCTTTTTTAAGGTTAACCATTGAGGCAAGTATGAAACTTCCTTCTTTATATGTCGTGTCAGCAGGCATTTTACTCAGTTGCTGGCAGTTTGTAGCCACAGCGCAGCAAGTCCAACAGCCACAGTTACCACAGTTACTGTCGCAAGCGTTAAGTGAGGATTATGCCCTGGCCAGGAGCAGGCAGAGCGAGCACGCTCTGACAACTCAGGGCAATGCGGTGCAATCCATGCCCGACCCACGTATATCAGTGGGAATGCTCAATGTCCCTACCGACGGATTCGCGCTTAACGAACAGGCCATGACCCAGCTAAAAATGGGCGTTAGCCAAATGTTGCCCCGTGGCGAATCTGTCGCCCTGCAGCGGGATGCGCTCGCGGCCAAAGCAGCCGAGCATCCCGCCCGACGCGACCTGCGCAAAGCAGAAGTTACCCGAGCTATCACCCTGGCTTGGATTGATATTATTATTCTGCAC
>JAYZXK010000433.1:0-20723 GCA_036141415.1 Pseudomonadota bacterium | reverse complement strand
GGGAACCCGCTTCCGAAGCGCTGGGGCAAGTAGCGGAAGGCGGTGATACTGCAGAGCTGCAAGCGGAACTGGATGCATCGAATGGGGTTTATCAAACGGCTGTCTCAGAGGGATTGTTAGGTCCTGGCGAATCGGTGACTCTATCTATTGACGCTCGCGGCGGTAAAAATAAGCTGAGCCTGGTATCCATGTTATTACCCACTAACGATAATATCGTCGCTGCTCAGGCCATTGACCTTCCTTCCGGCATGAGAGCGCAATCTACCTATATGGCAATGGCATATGATGCCGGTACCGAAACCAACTCCGAAGAGTGCGCGTTTATCCCGGGACCGACCTGCGGTGGTGAAGCCTTTTCCGATACGGATCTAGGCGAAGGCTATATTTTCCCCTCAGCCGGGATCCATGGTGAAGGCGATTTGAGTCAGGCCATGTATGACTGGCAGGGTCCGGTTGCCGTTGTGATGATCAAGCGGGTGTATTAACCGGCGCTGACCAGCTTAATTCTTTATGTGGTGTAGGTGTAACAGGCTGATCTGACAGGCAATTTGTTACACCTTTATCTTTTCACTACTGATTAATAAAGCTCTCAATATCCTCGCCAGTAATTTTGCCAATCTGACTGAACAGATACCACAGTGCAGCAATCAGTAACACCATAGAGGGGATCACAATGACGGGGTAACTCAATGCAGTCATTCGCCCTAACTCTTCGGTATAGGCAGTGGTACCCGGTTCGCTCACCAGAATCACCTTGGCGAGAATATAGTTAAGCGTAGAGGATAAGAAAAACGAACCGGCAACAATGTAAGAGCAATGCCTGATTTTTTCCTTAAACAGTGGTTGCTTATTTTGCTGATCAAGCACTTCGTTTAATTTAGGCCAGTTAATAATCTGGTCATTGAGAATAAGCATCTTCACCAACGGTTTTTCCGTTGCCTGAGTTACCAGCACGGCTATGCCTATAAGGGCTGGAATGGCGGCTTCTTTAATAGCGATATATTCTGCCGGTAACTTTAATAAACTGATCCCACCGGTTAGTAATACACTCACAATCCCGAGTACGGAAAAGCCGTTAATCTTGCCGCTTTGCTTTAAATCCCATAAGCCATAGCCAAGCGGAAAGCTAAGTGCTGCTACAATACTCCAGGCCGGACCTAAGTACTCTTCCGAACTGGCATAGCTCATGAGGACGACCGGGATGACAATGTTAAATGCCAGATTAGGCAGAAACCCCTGATTCTGAGGTTTAGCGGTTGACGGTGTGCTATCTGACATAAGGTAACTTCTTTACTTACAATGGCAGGCTACAAGCTCTGCTTATGAGGATTTCGCCCACAGGTGAGCACTTAGTAAGCCCATAATGAAACCAAACAGGTGGTATTCAAAGGAAACAAATCGCTGTAAGGGCAGTACGCCGAATATCATACCGCCATATAGCACGGCTATCACTACCGAAATAATTAATAAATGTAATTTTTTGCTATAAAAGCCGCCGAGGATGAGAAAGCCAAGGTAACCATAAACAATGCCGCTGGCGCCAATATGCATCGCATTACGACCAAATAACCACACCAGTAAGCCTGCGCCCAGCCAAATTAGCAGCGTGGACTTAACAAAAGTCAGTTTACCCCACTGCATACTCAGCCACATAAACAGTAATAAAGGTAAAAAGTTACTGGCAAAGTGTGTGAGGTTGGCGTGTAGCCAGGGGGCCAGAAAAATACCCGGCAGGTTGCCAGGAACGCGCGGCCGGATGCCGAATTGATTTAACCAGTTCGACAGTAATAAATTAATAAACTCGGTGCCTAGCAGGCCGAGGGCCAATACGCCTAAAATTCTGAGTTGTTGGGATAAGGTAAATTGTCTCATAAAATAATGTGCGGCAAATAGCGCGATAGGTCCTGGGTAATCAGTGAACGGTCTTCCCGAATGGAAATGCCAGCCGGCAAATCGTCTACCAGCCAGCTGCCAATCAACACGTATTGATCGCCGTAGCGGGGCAGGGGATGGTACTGTTGCAGAATAAACCCTTCTTCACCGTATGGCCCATCCGATAGGGTAGTTGGTGAATCATCGTCGTTGAGCAGCGAGATATTGGCGCCTTCACGGGAAAATAACGGCTTTTTAATCCACTTGCCGCCGGTAGTCCGATGCTTATCCTGCTCAAAAAACGCCGGTAACAGGTTGGGATGATTGGGAAACTCCTGCCACAACAGCGGCAGCAGCGCCTTATTGGACAACACCGACTTCCACGGCGGTTCAAGCCAGCCTACATCAGCCGCTTCCAGCGCATCACCAAACTCTTCCCGGAGCATAAACTCCCACGGGTAAAGTTTAAAGCAATGGGTAATGGCATTGTCGTCCAAATCGGTAAAATAGCCCGTATCGCTGAGGCCTATCTCTTCAACAAACAAAAACGGGGCGTCGATGCCCGCGGCACTGGCACAATCCTGCAGATATTGCACGGTGCCGCGATCCTCTACCGAATCTTCACAGCAACTAAAGTGAATGCGTTGATAATTGAATTGCTGCCTTAATTGCTCAAACCGGTAAACCAGCTTTTCCTGCAAGGAGTTAAACTGGTCGGCGTGGCGGCCAATCTGGCCGGCGTCCACCAGGTTCTCCAGCCATAGCCATTGCCAGAAACCGGTTTCGTAAAGGGATGTGGGGGTATCGGCATTGTTCTCTAACAGCTTGGCGGGAGATTTACCGTCGTACACCAGATCCAGCCGCGAATAAAGTGAGGGCTGATTTTCGCGCCAGCTTGAGGCGATAAAGTCCCAGTGTGGCTGGGGGATCTGGCACTGGGTGAGCAAGGCCTCAGAATTAACCACTTTATCCACCACGTGCAAACACATCTGGTGTAATTCGGCACTGGGATCTTCAATGTCCTGCTCGATTTGACGCAGAGTAAACTGATAGTAAGCACTTTCATCCCAGTAGGGTTCGCCGTACATGGTGTGAAAATGAAAACCATATTCAGCCGCTAACTGTTGCCAGTTGTGACGCGGCTGACTGGCCATTCTGAACATGCTAGCCGCCCCAGCCCTTGGATTTACTGCTGGAACTGCCCCAGCTCGATTTCGCCCGCACGCTGCTACCGAACCCACCGCGTTTAATGGTGCGGTTTACGGTTGGTTTTTTCTCAAATACCGAAGACGGGGCATTATAAGAGCGTCTTCTGATATCACCGTCAAACACATAACCGTTTGAAGTGACCCAGCGGGAGCGGAACGGTGAATAAGGCGAGAAGGAGGTATACAAGGGTTGCGAATAGTAGGGCCGCGGTTGCAGTAACTGACTTACCATATAACCGGCCATAAAGGGCATAAAAAAGCTGCCCGATGACGTTTGTACATACTGACAGCGGTCATTACCAAATTCGTATTCACAATCATTTTGTGTATCGAATTTAGGCGCAGTGCGATTGTGCTCCTCTAGGGCAGACTCGTATGCCGCCAGACACTGGCCGGTCGCTTCCGGGTTATCCTGCTGACAGTCTTCCGGAGACACGTAAATGTTTGACTGTTCACGGCTGCCGCCACAGGCGGTCAGCATGATCCCGGCTACACCCACAGCCAGTGGTTTTAATGCAAAAGCTTTGCGTAACTGATGCAGATGAATACTTTTAGAACGTTTTTGTGAATGGCTCATCGCAAAACTCCTAATAAGTCATGCAAGCGGCATTCAGAATACCCACGGCAATCGACATGGCAGCAAGCATAACACCGGCAGAAATTTCATTGTTATTGATGCGCTCGGCAATTTTTGGCATAAAACTAAACCGCAACAGGGCAAAGGCCAGGCTCTGGGCGATTACCGCGACAATGCCCCACAGGGTAAAATCAATCAGTCCCAAAGAGTTTGACGCGGCGCTTGCCAGAGCCAGACTGAAGCCAACCATGGCGCCACCAAAGCCAATTGCTGCGGCCACGTTCTTTTCTTGTTTAACCAGTTTCCATTCATCGTGCGGCGTCACCATGGCGTACACCACTTTAAATATAAACAGGTAAATAATAGAGATCGCAAAATACAGGGCGAAGTTTAAAAGTCCGGCCATCGACTGAGTGATAATTTCCATGCGTTTTCCTTATTGTTAGCCGTTAATGCGAATATCTGAGGGTTGAATATCAAAACCGGTACTGATCACCAGACAGCGATCGGCATTTGCGCCGACGATTTTCTCTTCGCCGGCAACCAGCAAAGACTCGGTTCGGTCGTTATCAATTTCGCGCTCGTAAAGCATCATAAACTGGTCGGTTTCACTCACATCGCCGTCTTCTTCCCAGGTTTTCTCGGTAACGGCAACCGGTGGTGACTCTTCACCCACTGCATCCCAAACACGTGAAAAACTATGGCCTTCCAGTTCATAGGTTGGGCGGGAAATCTCGCTGTTCAGACATTGTTGCCATTGCGCCTGGTTGCCGATAGTGGTGGTGGAGTAGAAATACCAGAGCTTTACATCGGTAATGTGGTTTTCGCTCATGCCACCGTCAAGCACTACCTGCAGGAAGGCATCGTCGTCGGTATAAAAGCGTAACAGGGTGCCGCCGCTGTCCAGCTCTGCCTGGCCTACTGCCTGAATAAGATGCTGGCTGGCCGCCCCTTCAATACATAATTGTGGCGTGAGTAATTTGAGCTTAAGCGCATCCAGTTCAAAGGAGCCGCCTAAGTACAGGCCCATCACCTCCGGTGCGGCAGGCTTTTTTGGGGCATCTGATTTAAACCATTTTTTAAACATATCACTGCTCCGTGAGCGCATTCCAGTTGATATCGGTAATGCGGGCTTTGGCGATATAATACAGTTTATCCTGGGGTGAAATAACGGTATCCAATGCGGGGTTGAGGGTGACGGATTTTCCGAGTTCTGCGCCGGCACAACCAATCAAAGTCGCATCATACTGTCGTTTAAACGCCATAAATAAAGTTTGATAGCTCACCGGCTCAATCGAGTGGGGGATAGTCAGAGAAAATTGCGCCTGTCCGTCGTCATCAACGCTTAACAAGTCGTGGTGCAAAGCACTGGAACCTGGGTCGAAAGCAGCTTTAGCCAGCATTTCAACCGCCACACTGGGCGTGCATTCCACCTGCGGACAATGCATCTGCAGTAGCCGGACCAGGCTATCATCATCAAAATAAGCAACCTGATGGGCCGACGGATTCTTTTGTGCACAGTAAAGTGCAGTGGTCATGGTCAAATCGTCTTCGGGGTTATCAATAAGAATGGTGGCCGCAGCGCTGATACAGGCCTTGTCCATGTCTTCATCTTTATTAAACGACTCAACCCGGATGAATTCTATCTGGCCGGGCATTGGGTTGGCGATGTCGGCTCTGACACAAAGTACGATGTCGGGCTTTTCAGGTAGGGACTGACGTTCCTGCAGCAATAGCTTTAGTAGTAACAGCGTGCGTTGCTCATTCCAGCCAATGACCAGAATATGGTTGCTTACACTGAGACTGGATAACCCCATAATACCTTTTCTCCATTGATTTCCCACAAACGCGGCAGCCCGGCCCACAATCATCGCAAAGATACTTAACCCCAGCGGGATAACATACAAGGCCACAACAAGCTTGCCAGCTGGGGTTTGCGGCGATAAATCGCCGTACCCAACCGTTGAACCAGTAACTGCCAGCCAGTAGATGAAGTCAACACTTTCGGTGAGTGCCTGTTCGTTAAATGCATAGAGCAATAACCACGACGACAATGCATAAAACAGCGTCGCTAGAACGATGGTATACCATCTTGATTCGGCAAAATAGTTAAGCATTACGCGTCGGATTTTTATCCACATATTAGCGCCACTGACTATCCCTGGTTACTGAGTTGCCTGCCATCTTCGCAAAAAAATAGCGGTTAGTCCAAGTGCTTGCCAAAGAGCAAACCCGAGACTTAACCGCTTGATTTTATTTACTTGCCTAAAATTCGCGCCAGCTCATCGTCGGCTGAACTCTGGCCGCCTTTGATACCTGCTGCTGCCAGGCGTTTCTCTAAATCGTCTGACGATTCAGAAGAAGCCAGTTCTTCCGCTGCTTCCAGCTCTGCGGTGCGCATTTTCTGCTTTTCCTGAATCCGCGACAGTGACTCAGTCGCCGTCTTCATCTTACTGTTGGCACCCATATGACGGGAAGAAACTGCAACCTGAGCCTTTTGCACGCTTTCAGTAGCTTTTACCATATCAACCTGTTGCTCCAGGCGACGCAGGTTGGCTTTAGCCTGCTGAATATTTTTTGCTAACTGCTTCTCTGACGCATTGAACTGGTCGAGGTATTGCTGTTCCTGATCGCGTTCAGCTTTCAGTTCGCTAACCTTTTGCGCGCAATCAAGCGCCAGTTCACGGTCGGTGTCGATAGCTTTACGGGCATGGGCTTCATACTCCGCAATCGACTGGTTAAATCCATCAACTTTTTGCTGTGACAATTTGCACTTAGCCAGAATTTGGGTACGGGCATGATCAGATTTGCGCAACTCTTCTTTTGCTTCCCGAATTTCCTGTTCAAGAATTCTGATTGCCTGACTATCTACCACTGACTGGGCCGCTTCGTTGGCTCCACCTTTCACTGCTGTGATCAGTTTTTTCCAAACAGACATAAATTTCTCCTTAAATTACTTCAAATGTGACTCATAAGCGTCAAGGAAAGCGGCCACGTTCTGAAAGAGCGTAGTCACTTCAATTTGAATACTCTCTGCTTTCGACTGCGCGCTCAGCGCACCAAATGCCGTGTAGTATTCCTCTCCATTAACGTTGGATATGGCCACCGTTGTGAGTGGGAAAAGCATGTGAGTTGACAGAATATCGTGGTCCAGAGCGGCTTTGTCGGCAACCTGCGATGCGTTAAACAGTAAACTCTCAACAATGATTTGTTCACCGCTGATTGCCAGCCAGGCATCCAGCCCGTCCTGATTTGCAATCAGTAAACATTCTTTCTCGCGGGTGACGACCAGGTCATCCATGTCTTTAAACAGGGCCTCAAGTTGTTCAAGATCCCATTCCATACTATATCTCCTTACCGAATCAGCTAAATGCCGTTAACTCTAGTCAGATTTACTACACTGTTGCAACGACTTTACGTTAATTAGTGCAACAAAGTGTGACTAAACCGATAGTCTGTGTTGTTCTCATTGCCCGTTCCGACTGAATTTTTTGAACATATCTGCCGGAACGAGGAAAAGTGTAGACAATTAAGGTAGCAATAGTCAATAATAATTATGTCTATATGTGTAAAAAAGTGTGTCAATGTAAATTATAATTCACAAAAGAGGTTGTTTTGAAAGGTCAGAATCAATGGCGGATGGTGGTGCAGCGGATTATTCGCTCAGAAATGTCGCTGCGCGGTGTGAAATATCAGGGGTTAAGTGACAAACTGGCAGAAATAGGGGTTTCGCAAACGGCGGATAATTTGCGTAATAAGGTGAACAAAGGCATTTTAGGTGCTGATTTGTTGCTGCAAATTCTCTTTGTGCTCAAAGCAAGGCCGCTATCGGCAGAAATGATGGCCGAGATACTTGCCGCTGGTGACGACGATTGAATCGCTGCAAAGCAGAAGATTTGTGGTTTGTGCGGCATATAAACAAAACCCAGCCAAAGTGACTGGGTCGAATAAGGAAGATGGGAGAACATCATCGCTTTGATTAAATAATAGTCTTATTCCAAAATAATAAAAGAAAAACTGTGTATCATACGGCATCCATTGGTATAAATATAAATACTTAAAGTTGGTGAGAGAATTGCTAACCAATTTTAAATGTGGTTTTAAGTGTGCCGGGAAGGTCTGAATTTCCCCGGAACAGGGGCTCTGAAATACCGCAGTAGACCGTGAAAATGTGCCGATGAAACGGCCTTTTCAGGCGAATTGTGTTACACTCCAGCCAATTTTTGACAGAAACCCTTTTATATCGCCAGAAACCCCGCACAGTCTGGTATTCCCCGCGATCTAAAAGCACTTTGATACAACATTTGAGCTGCATGAAATTATCAGATTTTAGTTTTACACTTCCTGAGCACCTGATTGCTAAACATCCCACCGCTGAACGAACCGCCAGCCGTTTATTACACCTCGATGGCAAAACGGGGAGGGTCGACCATAAACAGTTCCGGGACATGCTTGAGCTGGTGGAACCCGGTGATCTGCTGGTATTTAATAATACCCGGGTTATACCTGCGCGCCTGTTGGGGCAAAAGGACTCGGGCGGAAAAGTGGAAGTGCTGGTTGAGCGCATTGTGGATGAGCATAACGCCCTGGCCCATGTGCGCGCCAGCAAAGCGCCTAAGCCCGGCACCAAATTATTGCTGGAAGGGGCGGTTGAAGTGACCGTAACCGGCAGACAGGACGCATTGTTTGAATTGTGTTTTGACGGCGAAAGTACGGTGCTTGAGCAGCTTGAAGCCCATGGCCATATGCCATTACCACCCTATATCGACAGAGCTGATGAAGACAGCGACAAAGAACGTTATCAAACAGTTTATAATCAGGCGCCCGGCGCGGTAGCGGCACCCACGGCAGGACTGCATTTTGATGAGAGCAGCTTAACCGCGCTGGCAGAAAAGCAGGTTAATCTGGCTTACGTTACCTTACACGTTGGCGCTGGCACTTTTCAGCCGGTGCGGGTCGACAATGTGCTTGAGCACAAGATGCACAGCGAATATGCCATTGTGCCGCAAAGTGTGGTGGACGCAGTACGAGCTACCAAAGCCGCTGGTAAGCGTGTTATTGCTGTAGGGACCACATCAGTGCGTTCACTGGAATCTGCGGCACTGCATGCCGATCAAACTGCAGTGATTGAGCCCTTCCAGGCCGACACGGATATCTTTATCTATCCCGGTTTCGAATTTAAGGTAGTGGATGCCAT
This sequence comes from Pseudomonadota bacterium, assembly GCA_036141415.1. Classification (GTDB taxonomy): domain Bacteria; phylum Pseudomonadota; class Gammaproteobacteria; order Enterobacterales; family Alteromonadaceae; genus Alteromonas. Next base: position 11,869 of record JAYZXK010000433.1, on the reverse strand, counting down.
GTTCACTAACTTTCACCTGCCCGAATCCACGCTGATCATGCTGATCAGTGCTTTTGCCGGGCGCGACAATGTGCTTAAGGCTTATGCCGCAGCCATTGAACAGGAATACCGCTTTTATAGCTACGGCGACAGCATGTTTATTGAAAAAAGCATTAACACATGATCTCTGTTGTATTGCTGGTATAATCCGCCCTCAATTGAGTATCGACAAAGGGGCGCGCCAACAGCCCCCTTGATCAGACAGGATATTATTTCTCATGCAATTTGAACTGCTCCATACCGACGGTCGCGCCAGACGAGGAAAGCTGGTGTTTGAACGTGGCGAAGTGGAAACGCCGGCGTTTATGCCGGTAGGTACCTACGGTACTGTAAAAGGAATGACCCCCGAAGAACTGGCCGACAGCGGTGCCCATATTTGTCTGGGAAACACCTTTCACCTGATGTTGCGCCCGGGGACCGGGATTATAAAAGAACACGGTGATCTGCATGATTTCATGCACTGGCAAAAACCAATTCTCACCGATTCCGGGGGCTTTCAGGTATTTAGCCTGGGAGATTTACGCAAAATCACCGAAGAAGGGGTGACCTTCCGCTCGCCAATCAATGGCGAAAAGATTTTGCTGACGCCGGAAAAATCCATGGAAGTGCAGCGTGATTTGGGCTCGGATATCGTGATGATTTTCGATGAGTGTACGCCGTACCCGGCGACGCAGCAGGAAGCCCGTATATCTATGGAACTTTCGCTGCGCTGGGCGCGACGCAGTAAAGATGCCCATGGTGATAATCCATCAGCCCTGTTCGGTATTATTCAGGGCGGCATGTACGAAGATTTGCGCGATATTTCGTTGGCTGGCCTCGAGGATATTGGCTTCGACGGTTACGCCATTGGCGGTTTGTCGGTGGGTGAGCCCAAAGAAGACATGATCCGCATCATCGAGCACACAGCGCCGAAAATTCCTGAGCATAAGCCCCGCTATCTGATGGGCGTAGGGAAACCGGAAGATATCGTAGAGGCGGTTCGCCGTGGCATTGACATGTTCGATTGCGTGATGCCAACCCGAAACGCCCGTAACGGTCATTTGTTTGTCACCGAAGGTGTGATAAAAATCCGCAACGCCAAACATAAGCATGATACGGGTCCGCTCGACGAAAATTGTGATTGCTACACTTGCAAAAACTATTCTCGGTCATATTTACATCATCTCGACAAGTGCAATGAGATACTTGGCGCCAGACTCAATACCATCCATAACCTGCGTTACTATCAACGGGTTATGCAGGGATTGCGGGACGCGATTGCGAGTAATACTCTGGACGAATTTGTCAGCGAATTTTACGCACAGAAAAACATGCCGGTACCGGCTTTATAACAATTTATAACGGGGAACATTATGAGTTTATTTATTTCCGAAGCACACGCACAAACAGCTGGTGGCGGTGGCCAGGGCGGCGGTTTAGAAATGCTGATCATGCTGGGCGTGTTTGGCCTGATTTTCTATTTTCTGCTGTATCGTCCACAGGCAAAGCGGGTTAAAGAGCATAAAGCGCTGGTATCATCACTGGCTAAAGGTGATGAGATCCTGACCCAGGGCGGCATGGTCGGTAAAGTAACCAAAGTGTCTGACGAAAAAGATTTTATTGAAGTTGCGCTGAATGACCAGACCAACATCGTGGTACAAAAATCTGCCGTAAGTGCCGTGCTGCCAAAAGGCACAATGAAGTCTATCTAAGTAACCAGCTAAAACGGGCTCGGTAATCTCCGTAGCCCGTCGTAGGGAATTTTTGTGTTAAACCAAAACTCATTTTTTAAGGTGCTGGTCGTACTGTTTATGGTACTGATGTGCGGCCTGTATGCGTTGCCAAATTTGTACGGTGAAGATAATGCCGTGCAAATCTCCGGTTCGCGCAACGCCACCGTCACCGCAGCACTCGAATCTCGAATCACCTCTGCGCTTGCTGAACAAAACATACCGATTAAATCGGTAGAGTTTGAAAACGAGCAGTTGCTGATCCGTCTGCCGGATTCCGACAGCCAGTTAAAAGCGCGTGATTTTCTTGATCGTGAACTTGGCACTGACTATGTAGTTGCCATGAACCTGGCGCCTGATACGCCGGAGTGGCTGGAAGGCCTCGGTGGCACGCCCATGAAACTGGGCCTGGATTTACGGGGCGGTGTACACTTCCTGATGGAAGTTGATATGAACGAAGCCATTGGCAAATCGCTGGAAGATGCCGAAAGCGATTTTCGTACCGCATTACGTGAAGAAAAGCTGCGTTATCGCTCGGTAAACGTTCGCGACGGATACATCGACATTCAGTTCCGCGATGAGGAAACCCTCGATAAAGCCGAGTTTTTCCTCGAAAACCGTAATCGTGACCTGACTTATCAGGAAATGGATGATTTAGTGCTGCGCGCCCGCTTCTCGGAGCAAAAGCTTGCCGAGATCAGAGACTATGCGGTTAAGCAGAATATCACCATCATCCGTAACCGGGTCAATCAACTGGGTGTTGCCGAACCTGTGGTGCAAAAGCAAGGCGCAGAGCGCATTGTGGTGCAACTACCTGGTATTCAGGATACCGCTCAGGCGAAAGAAATACTGAACGCCACGGCCACGCTGGAATTCAGAATGGTCGATCAGGACAATGATGTTCGTGACGCCGTAGCAGGGCGCGTGCCGCCGGGTTCACAACTGCTGTATGAAGGTGAGCGCCCGGTACTGCTGGACAAGCGTGTGGTAGTAACTGGTAACCACATTATTGATGCCAACAGTGGTGTTGATGAATACGGTTTGCCGCAGGTCAGCATATCGCTTGACAGTGAAGGCGGTAATAAAATGTCGCGCAATACCCGCGAAAATGTGGGTAAACCGATGGCCACCGTATTTATTGAATATAAGGCTACCGGCGAACGTGATGCTAACGATAAGCTGATTTTTGAACGTCACGAAGAAGTTATCAACGTAGCGACTATCCGTGGTCAGTTTGCCAGCAACTTCCAGATCACCGGTCTGGACTCACCCAAAGAAGCCCGCGATTTAAGCTTAGTGCTCCGCGCTGGTGCTCTTATTGCGCCTATTCAGATTGTTGAAGAACGCACCGTAGGCCCAAGCCTGGGTCAGGAAAATATCGATTTAGGGATGCAGGCGATTATCTGGGGTCTGGCGCTGGTGATGGTGTTTATGCTGGTGTACTACAAAGCCTTTGGTATTGTGGCTGACATCGCACTGGGCCTGAACCTGGTTATGATTGTGGGCATTATGTCGATGATCCCGGGGGCAACGCTGACTCTGCCTGGTATGGCTGGTATTGTTCTGACAGTGGGTATGGCGGTTGATGCTAACGTACTGATTTTTGAACGTATCCGCGAAGAAATTCGTGACGGACGTAGTCCGCAACAGGCAATTCACCAAGGCTATGACAGTGCTTTCTCAACAATTCTTGATGCCAATATCACCACCTTCATTGCTGGTTTGATTCTGTTTGCCGTTGGTACAGGTCCGATTAAAGGCTTCTCGATCACGCTGATGATTGGTATCGCCACTTCTATGTTTACCGCGATTCTGGTTACCCGGGTGATTGTCAATGCCATTTGGGGTGGTCGCCGTGTTAGCAAACTGGCGATATAGGAGCGTCTGACATGCAATTATTAAAATTATCCGAAACCGTTAACTTTATGAAATTGCGGGTACCCGCAATGATATTGTCAACGGTTTTAATCCTGGCTTCACTCTTCTCGCTGGCGACTAACAGCCTGAACTGGGGGCTGGATTTTACCGGCGGTACTCTGATTGAAGTCGGTTATGAGCAGGCTGCTGATCTGGGCGAAATTCGTTCGTCCCTGGCGGCTAACGATTTCCCTGATGCTGTAGTGCAGAATTTTGGCAGCAGTACTGATGTGCTTATCCGCATTGCACCGAGAGAGGGGGTAAAAGCCGTTACTATTGGTGATCAGGTAATTGATATCCTGCAACAGGCAGATAGCAGTGTGGAGAAGCGTCGTATTGAGTTTGTCGGACCAAACGTAGGTGAAGAGCTTACAGAGCAAGGCGGTCTGGCTATGCTGGTCGCGCTTATCTGTATTCTTATATACGTAGCGGCACGATTTGAATGGCGTTTTGCGCTGGGCTCAGTATCGGCACTGATACACGATGTGCTGCTAACACTGGGTCTGTTCTCGTTTCTGCAACTTGAATTCGATCTGACGGTACTGGCGGCGGTACTGGCGGTTATTGGTTACTCGCTTAACGATACCATCGTGGTATCAGACCGGATCCGCGAAAACTTTCGCAAGATCCGCAAAGGAGAGCCAGTAGAAATTATCAATATTTCACTAACCCAAACGCTTAACCGAACCATCATTACTTCATTAACTACTGTACTGGTATTGCTGGCGCTGTTCTTTAAGGGCGGTGCACTTATCCATGGTTTTGCTACGGCATTGTTGTTTGGTGTGATAGTGGGTACGTATTCTTCCATTTATATTGCCAGTTCTGTTGCGTTGGCGCTGGGGATCAGCAAAGAAGATCTGATGCCACCACAGGTAGAGAAAGAAGGTGAAGATCTGGATGCGATGCCATAGGTTGTCTGCAACCCAACTATAATTAATTAACAGCCGCGGTTAATCACCGCGGCTTTTTTATGCCCAGAATAAGACATGGTGTCAATACGAAAGCTGCTTAACGTACCTCAATGCTGCCAGTGAGCTTCGCCAGCAATTTAACACCGATACCTTTAACCTTGGTCAGTTCATCCACAGAACTAAAAGGTCCCTCTGACTCGCGGTAGCTAATTATGGCCGCTGCTTTACTTTTGCCGATACCAGGTAAAGCCATCAGTTGCTCCAATGAGGCGGTATTGAGGTTAAGCAGGGACTCAGTCGTTGCCACCTGACCAACATCATCAGTCATTTTTAAAGACTCAGCATTAGCGGCATTAAAGCCGGCAAGCAGTGCCAGCATAATCATACATAATTGAACGATAGATAGTTTCATGTGTAGCTCCTAAAAGTGGTGAGTGATGATAATCATCACTTATACTTTACTCACCAGATGCAAGGAGCGGCAGTACAGAAAATGGCCAGTTTTATTCTGTTTAAGACGAATTTCGCACTTTACTGCGAAGGGAAATTACGCCGGTGAGGAAAAATTATACTAAAGGTGTATTTTTGCGTAGACGCTGTTAACAGAAATAGGTAATTAGCTAATTCTCCAGTACTTAAAGACGTCGGGCTGGGTAATTGGTTAGGAAAAATTATATAAAAATCAGTTTATTAATGGCCACTTTGGGTGTGAAACCGTATTTACCAGCAAAATAGCCAAAGTCTCAGAGTTCGGGTTTGTTGCTCCCGGCAGGGGCGCTGCGCTTAATTCCGGAGCTTTTCTTAGCCAAGCCAATTACCCCTCAATGAATTCCTAAACTATAGTTATTAAAAATCCAGGAAATCATCAATGCCCAGTCAGCTGACCACTTTTATGCTGGGGGGAATTTTCGTAGTAGTGATTACCGTAATGGGTACCTTAGTTAGCCAAACGTTATTGAGACAGGATCAGGTAGTCAGCTTCGAAGCCCCAATGCAGGAATTTATCGAAACGTTAAGCAGGGAGCTCGATTACAACGCTTATGCGCTGCGCTCGCTGGTACAACTTTTTCGCTCATCCCAGTCGGTAGAAGCCCATGAGTTTGCAAGCTATACCAATCTGGTGATGGAGCAGTTTGGCAATATTGTTGCCATGACTTATCTGGCAGAGCCAGACAGCCAAACGGAACAGGATTTAACCCAGACCTACTGGCAGGGAGCGCCTTCCGTTGCCGGGTTGAATTCTTATGATCTGCTGGTAAAAGCTGATGTCAACAAGCTGTATCAGCGCCTGTCAAATACTCGTACAGCTGTTGCTTCACCCATTTTTACACTCAAGAACAACGATCATTACTACACGTTTGTCATACAACGGGTGGCAGAACAGCAAGGTTTTGTAGGCATTGTGGTAGATGTTGGTTTCACACTGGAACAAACACTGAACAACCAGATCAATAATGGCTATTCTTTGTTTGAGCGTGAAACAGGTTTGCCCAGCCTGGTTTTCAGTAGACATAATAAGGTGAGCACCGGACCAGAAGATATCACCAGCGGCGACTTTGTCGCTACCCTCAACTTTTTTAATCGCCAGTGGCTGGTGTCGACTTATCAAAACAACCTTTTCCATCAGAAAGCCGCTTATTCGATTATCCCCATCGCCGCTTTTACTTTAAGTTTTCGGGTGGTGTATCTGATAATGCAGGCCCAGCGATTAAAGTCAGTCAATCGTGAAAAGCAAGCGGCATTCGACGACCTTCAGTTTGCTCAGCAACGGCTGGTGGAAAATGAAAAACTGTCGGCGATGGGCGGCCTTGTAGCCGGCGTTGCTCATGAAGTGAATACGCCATTGGGTATTGGCATTACCAGTATGTCCCACCTCCAGGAAATGATGGGCGAATTGCGCAAGGATTACGACCAGGGGTGTCTCGATACTGAGCGTTTTAAAGAGTTTATGGAGACCGGTGACGAAATGGTCAGCCTGACACTGAATAATTTGCATAAAGCATCTGCTCTGGTTACGCGGTTTAAAAAAGTTGACGTAATTAGCTCCGAAGCCAATGTGACACCGGAGCCCGTGATGATTGCCGATCTGATCGACTCTTTCATTGTTCGTTTTTACAATGAGTACCCAGGTTCTTTGGTGGAAATAAACGCTAATATTGATAAAAGCGCGCTGGTTTTTACCTATCCGGATGTCATTATGGACATTCTCAATTATCTCGCCAGTAATGCGGTAAGTCATGCGTTTAGGGCGGAGCAAAAGCACTGCGAAATAACGATTACTTTTCCCTACACTCAGGGAGATAAGCAAACCCATTTATTACTGTTTAAAGATAATGGTACCGGCGTGGAGAAAGCCTTGCTGAAACGCCTTGTCGATCCGTTTTTCACTACCTGTCGGGGCAACGGTAATGCCGGTCTGGGGTTAAGCGTGGTGTACAACCTGGTGAAAGGTAAATTAAACAGCGACTTAAATATATATGTTGATAAAGGTCTGGCTTTGACCTTTGAATTGCATGATTTGAATCAGTGAGAGGTCAACAGTGATATCCAATCCACTATTTGCATCGCAAACATCATCTGCAGACAACATAACTACTGAGCAGGCGGATGAGGAGTACGGTTATACCGTGTTGATCATTGACGACGAAGTTGAGGTGCATAAGGTTACCGATTTAACCCTCAAAAGGTTTCGATTTGATGGTAAGCGGATCCGTTTCTTACATGCTTACTCAGCTCGGGAAGCCCTGCAGATTTTTGCCGACAACGAAGATATCGCGCTGGCCCTGGTTGATGTCGTGATGGAAACCGATCATGCCGGGCTGGACCTGGTGCATAAAGTAAGAAATGAGCAGGGCAACCATCTCGTACGCTTGGTACTGCGGACCGGACAACCAGGACAGGCACCGGAACACGAAGTTATTGAGCGGTACGACATTAACGATTACAAAGAGAAAACCGAGTTAACCAGTCAAAAACTTAAAACCCTTATGTACAGCGGTTTACGCTCTTTTCGCGATATTCAAACCATCGATAGCCACCGCAAAGGGTTACGCCAGGTAATTGAAAGTACAAGTAAAATGCTTAAGCCGAATTCCATGAGCGAGTTTGCTACGGCGGTGCTTAAAGAGATTATGAACTTGTTACAGCTTGATTCCAGCGCGGTGTATTGCACTACATTCTCGGAGAAAGGCCTGAATGGTCAGCGACGGATCCTGGCAGCCACCGGCTCGATGGCAGACGTGATTGCCGAAGATGACTCTGAAGGTTTACCAGAGCCGGTTCAGCGCTTATTTGATAAAGCGCTGCAGGAGGCCCGTTCACTCTACAGCGACGAAGGCTATGTATTTTATACCGAAACTGAAAGTGGTTTTCAGTCACTGCTTTATGTTGACACCAACGGTAAGCTCACCGATGCGCAGCAGGAGTTACTCGATATATATTGCTTTAATGTCGCGCTGACTTACGCAAGTTTACTCAAGGGTGAAGAGATTCTGGATACCCAACGCGAACTGGTCTATCTGCTCGGCGATGCAGTCGAAATGCGCAGCAAGGAAACCGGTGCTCATGTAAAACGGGTATCATTGGTCTGCTATCGTCTGGCCCAGCTATTCGGCTTACCTGAAGAGGAATGCCTGATAATTAAGCGAGCTGCACCGTTGCACGATTTCGGTAAGGTAGCCATTCCCGATCGCATTCTGCACAAACCAGGCAAGCTGGATTTAGAAGAATGGGAAACCATGAAAACTCATGCCGCCGTAGGTCACGATATCCTTAGAAAATCGACCAAGCCTATTCTCAAGGTCGCTGCAACAATTTGTATGACCCATCACGAACGCTGGAATGGCAAGGGCTATCCGCTGGGCTTAAAAGGCGCTGATATCCCCATCGCCGGGCGGCTTGCTGCATTGGCAGATGTGTTTGATGCACTTGGTTCTAAACGCTGTTACAAGGCGCCTTGGAGTAAAGAGCATATTCGGGAAGAATTGCTAAAGGAAAAAGGCGAGCATTTTGACCCCAGGCTGGTTGATTTATTGCTCGATAACTTCGAGGACTTTTGGGAAATTCGGGATCGCTATCCGGATTAGGGAAGGGCATTAATGAGTACAGAGCGCTTGGACTGGACGTATGAATGGGCTGGCCTCATCCGTAGTCACACCGAAAGTACTACACTGCTGCAATATACTGTGGATGCCCTGCAACTGCGGTTACCGGAAGAGTTTATGTGTACCTTATGGGTACTCTCCACTAACAGTGCAGATTGGGTACCCATCGTGCTCGGGCGCAATAATCCCAGGCGACAATACCCATGGCGGTCGCCAACGGCCGCAACCAGGCAGTATATTGAGCAACTGAACACAGTCCATCACATGCAGGTATGCAGCAGTGCTGCTGGTTATAGTCATGTATTATTTGCAGAAAGAGAAGCTATAACTGTGCCCTGGATACACCACTGGTTATGTGGTTGTGGCGAACACTACATGGGAGTGCTGGAAATAGGCGGTGAAGAGTTAGGTAGCAATGTACTGGAGAACATCTGCCAGATGGTAGAAACCTTGTTACCCACCATTCGTCGGATCACGCAGTCGCCTTTATTCTCGGTTGAAACCTTTTCAACGGCGCCCTTACCGCAAACCAAAACCTATGAAGCCCTCGCTGAAGAAGAGCGGTTAATGAGCCTGGGCAGGTTGGTGGCCAGTGTTACCCATGAAATCAACAGCCCGCTTGGGGTGGCTATTACCGGTGTGTCCCACTTAAATGAGTCACTCAACGAGCTTAACAAGCATTTTTCTTCAGGTAAGCTTACCGAATCATTTTTTCGTCATTTTGTGGAGGAGTCACAAGACGTGGCAGACTTGCTGGCTTTTAATCTCGAAAGAGCGGTTAGGCTCATAGGGGATTTTAAAGCCAATGCCGTGAATCAGGGCGCAGACCAAGCTGTACGGTTTGAACTAGAACCTGTGCTTAACAGCACGACTAACAGTATACTGCCGGAACTGAGACGCCACGGCATCGAACTTAAGGTAGGTAAAATCCCCCAGTGTGTGCTGTGGTCTTTCCCTGGCGCGTTATCGCAGATTATCACCAACCTGGTATTTAATTCGATTAACCACGCTTTTACCGATATCGAAGAAAAGCAAATCAGCTTACACAGCGAACTAGATGCTCATAGCGGCGCTTTGAAATTAATTTATCGTGATAATGGCAATGGTATCCCGGAAAAAGATCAGCAAGCTGTCTTTGAGCCTTACTTCACCACGCGCAGAGAAGCGGGCGGTAGTGGGTTGGGATTGTCCATCGTTAAAGCGCTGGCAACCAACAAACTTAAGGGCGATTTAACGTTTAAGTCGGCGCCCCGCAAGGGGGTGGAATTTGCCTTTACCCTGCCTCTGGATATTCGAGAGAAAACCAGTTAAAAATCTGGCTTTGGTGGCAACCCGCCCTAGCTGTATGATTGTTATCAGTCCGGACTATTTATACGGCGATGGAGTCGTAAACCACCACCTTGCGCCACAGGTGTTCGCAGTCTTCCACAAACTTTAGGTGGATGGGGTGCGACTGGTAGCTGTTTTGCCCTTCCACATTATCAAATAACAGCATTTCTGATACGTCAAAGCTATTGTCGACCACTTCACGTTTCTCGGTGGATGCCGGTACGCCTATCTGTATGCCTTTCACCGTTTCTATGCCAGCCAGTGTCTTAAGGCCCGCGATAAGGGCTTCCCGGTCGGCCTGATTACCTGGCTTCTTTAACCAGAAAAATACGCTGTGGCGAATTGCTGGCAGAGTTACTTCGCCGGCCGAAACGGCTGATACCGGAGCTAGCGCTGCAGCACCGGCGACAGCGCCCGCTGTTAACAGAAAACGACGACGTTGTGATTGGGAGTCTGACATAAGTTTACTCATAAAATGACCATGCGCCCATCATTGCACACTCTGCCGGCATTTAGCTACGTCCCGGCCTCACCTTTTTCAGGTGCATTATCGATAATTTGCAGGATCTGGTTGTCGCTGCCGATGTCCGCCAGTTCCTTAAGGTAAGCTTTTTGTAATGGGTCGAGTGTTTGCCCGTCAAGCAGTTGCTTGAGTTCATCACTGTCCTGATTGGCGATGGCAGTTTGCACCGCTGCCATATTGGCGATGCTGTTGTTAGGCGTTGTTTGAGACATGAATTTCTCCTTATTGCTCCCATTGATTCGAGACAACAACAAAAAAAGTTCACTTTATGCGGATTGGTATTATCCAGACAAAAAAAAGCAAGTCCGAAGACTTGCTATTATTCTGTGAATAGGAAATGCGGCTTACAAACGTTCCAGCATTGCCTGAGTGAATTCGGTAGTGCCGTGCTGACCACCCAGATCGCGGGTAGTGCGATCGCCACTTTCAATCACCTCTTTCAGGGCTGAACGGATGGCCTCAGCTTTGTCAGCCATGCCCAGGTACTCAAGCATCTGTACAGAAGCCAGAATGACGCTGGTAGGGTTAGCCAGGTTTTTGCCGGCGATGTCTGGTGCTGAACCATGTACGGCTTCAAAAATGGCACATTCACCGCCGATATTGGCACCAGGCGCCATGCCCAGGCCGCCAACCAGACCGGCACACAAATCTGACAAAATATCACCAAACAGGTTAGTGGTAACAATTACGTCAAACTGGTGAGGATTCATGACCAGTTGCATACAGGCGTTGTCTACGATCATCTCGGTAGACTCGATATCCGGGTATTTCTCACCAATTTCGCGAGCCACTTTCAGGAACAGACCTGAAGTCGATTTAAGGATATTCGCTTTATGTACAGCGGTCACTTTCTTGCGGCCTTCGCGACGGGCTAATTCGTAAGCGAAAGTCACGATTTTTTCTGCGCCTTCACGGGTGATTTTACTGCGCGCTTCGGCTTCGGTACCGTCTTCAGAAACTACCTGCCCCAGACCAGAGTACATGCCCTGCGTGTTTTCGCGCACGGTAATAATATCGATGTCTTCGTAACGCGCCTTAGTACCTTTAAAAGACAATACCGGACGCACGTTTGCATAGAGCTGAAACTGCTTACGCAGGCTTACATTGATTGAGGTAAAGCCTTCGCCAACCGGGGTAGTCAGTGGGCCCTTCAGGGTCACTTTGTTTTTGGCTATCAGATCCAGCGTTTCCTGGGGTAATAGCTCGCCATGATTTTCCAGCGCCATCAGGCCGGCATCAGCATAATCATAGGCAAAGTCACAGCCTACTTTATCTAAAATTTGCGTTGCTGCATCAATAATATCCGGGCCGATACCATCTCCGCGGATGACAGTA
>JAYZXK010000432.1:0-8064 GCA_036141415.1 Pseudomonadota bacterium | reverse complement strand
GGTTGCCATTAATTACCTGTACCAGCACCGCCCGCAGTGGGACGCCAGCCTGAAAGTAGGTAAAACTCTGGTCTCCAGTTCCATGATCGATCGCGTAGTGGGCGATATGGGTCGCGAACTGGCAGAAATGCCAGTGGGCTTTAAATGGTTTGTTGAAGGACTGTCGGATGGCACGCTCGGGTTTGCCGGCGAAGAAAGTGCCGGTGGTATTTATCTGCAACGTGACGGACAGACTTGGGCCACCGACAAAGACGGCTTTATCATGTGTTTGCTAGCCGCAGAAATTCTGGCCGTTACCGGTAAAGATCCCGGCGAGCATTATCAGGCGCTGACCGAGAAATTTGGTTCACCGTGTTATCAGCGTGTGGATGTGGCGGCCAGTCTGGAAGAGAAAGCCAAACTGTCGGCCATGGACGCCAGCGTAGTTACCAGCGAATCGCTGGCCGGCGAGCCGATCACCAACGTGCAGACTCACGCACCCGGCAATAACGCCGCCATTGGCGGGGTGAAAGTATCGACCGAGAATGGCTGGTTTGCAGCGCGTCCGTCCGGCACCGAACAAATCTACAAAATTTATGCGGAAAGCTTTAATGGTGAAAGTCACTTACAGGAGCTCATTAAAGAAGCCGAGCAATTAGTAGCAAAAATTATCAAATAGCTACTTCATCTCACTAATTGTTGTAAAATAAATGTTAAAATCCAGCGTGTTGATTAAAATTCATGCTGGATTTTTCTATTTTTAACAAATATTTTACAAACAAGTCATTCTAATGCTGTTATATTTGAACTATAGAGTTGTAATTAAATTACATTTTACTGTTAACCAGACATCTATAGTGAGAACCACACATGAGCGCCAAGAAACCCAACGTTGAACGTGATGTGACTATCAACAAAAGCGAATTTAAAGCTGCGGTCGTCAGGCACCTGCACTGTACGTTAGGTACAGATGAGAACAAAGCTAATAACCATGCATGGTGGAAAGCAACCTGCTCAGCCATGCAGGAGCAAGTGTTGGAAGGGATCCGCAAAACCCAGAAAACCCATTATCTGAATGATACCCGCGCGGTACATTACTTCTCGGCCGAGTTTCTGATGGGCCGCTTATTGTCGAATAACCTGCAAAATTTTGGTTTGTTTGATGTCGCCAATGATGCGCTCAACGAACTGGGGGTTAGCCTGAGCGATGTGCTGGAAGAAGAGCCGGACATGGCACTGGGCAATGGTGGCCTGGGTCGTCTGGCTGCTTGTTTTATTGACTCCCTGGCAACTATGGAATTGCCGGCCATCGGTTATGGTATTCATTACGAACACGGTTTGTTCCGCCAGGAAATTCAGGGCGGCGCGCAAATTGAGCGCCCGGACAGCTGGCGTGATTACGGCAACCCGTGGGAAATTTGCCGTCCTGAGTCGATTCAGGAAGTATCATTATACGGCTATGTAGAAACCAAGTACGGTGAAAACGGCCGGATCCAGAAAGAATGGCACCCGGGGCATATTGTTAAGGGTATTCCATGGGATATCCCTGTGGTGGGTTACGGCGGTAAAACCGTAAACGTGCTGCGTTTATGGCAGAGTAAATCTTCCGGTTACTTTAACTGGGACGTATTTAATGCCGGTGGTTATGTGGATGCGCAGGTCGAAAACGTGCAGGCAGAAACCATCTCTAAAGTGTTGTACCCGAATGATGAAACCGAAGCGGGTAAAGAGCTGCGTCTTATCCAGCAGTATTTCTTCTGTGCCTGTTCACTTAAAGACATTATCCGCCGTTATAAGCGTGCCCACGGTGATGACTGGAGCCGCTTTATCGATCAGGTGGTTATCCAGTTAAACGACACGCACCCGGCTATCGCTATTCCCGAATTGATGCGTATTTTAGTCGACCGCGCCGAGCTTGACTGGGATCAGGCCTGGGGCATTTGTACCAAGGTATTTGCGTATACTAACCATACCTTGTTGCCTGAAGCGCTGGAAAAATGGCCTGCTCGCATGCTGGAGAAAATCCTGCCGCGTCACCTGGAAATCATTTACGAAATTAACCACCGCTTTATGAAAGAGGTTGATAAGAAATGGCCTGGCGATAATGCCGTAAAAGCCAGATTGTCGATCATTGAGGAAGGCAATGAGAAGATGGTTCGTATGGGTCATCTGTCTGTGATTGGCTCCTTTGCGGTGAACGGTGTAGCCGAACTGCACTCGCGCCTGGTGAAACAAAACCTGTTCCCTGAGTTTGACGCCTTATGGCCAGGCAAACTGACTAATGTGACCAACGGTATTACGCCGCGTCGCTGGTTAAAAGCCTGTAACCCGGCGCTGTCTAAACTTATCGATAAGAAAGTCGGGGCCGACTGGCCGCTGGATCTGAAAAAGCTTGAAGGGCTGGAAAAATACGCTGGTAACAAAACCTTCCAGAAGCAATTTATGCAGGTGAAGCAGCAGAATAAACAACTGCTGGCCGCCGAAATTAAAGAATCGCTGGGTTTTGATGTAGACACTAACGCCATCTTTGATGTGCAAATTAAGCGTCTGCACGAATATAAGCGTCAGCACCTGGCGTTACTGCATATCATGGCACTGTATCGCCGATTGCTGGAAAACCCGGATTACGATATGCATCCCCGGGTGTTTATCTTTGGCGCCAAAGCGGCACCAGGCTATAAACTGGCGAAAGACATTATCTATGCCATCAACAAAGTGGCCGATAAGATCAATAACGATGCACGGGTGAATCAAAAACTCAAAGTGGCGTTTTTGCCTAACTATCGGGTGTCGCTGGCCGAGAAGATGATCCCTGCGGCCGATGTGTCGGAGCAAATCAGTACCGCTGGTAAGGAAGCTTCGGGTACCGGTAACATGAAACTGGCATTAAATGGTGCAGTAACCATCGGGACCCTGGATGGTGCCAATATTGAAATTGCCGAGGAAGTGGGCGATGACAATATCTTTATTTTTGGTTTAACCGTAGATGAAGTCAACGAGCTTAAAGCGTCTGGCTACAAGCCGTACGATTACTACTACAAAAACCCGGAAATTAAAGCGGTGCTGGACTGGCTGGAAACCGATTACTTCACGCCAGGTAAACCCGGTGCGCTGGCGTCAATTAAGCAAAGCCTGCTGGATCATGGCGACCAATACCTGGTACTGGCCGACTACGAAGCCTATTCCAAAGCGCAGGAAGAGGTGGATAAAGCCTACCGCGACAAGGAACGCTGGGCGAAAATGGCCATCATTAACACTGCCAAAATGGGTAAATTTACTTCCGACCGTTCAATCAGAGATTACGTTGAACGCATCTGGAAGCTAAAAGCCTGTCCGGTACGAAAAGGCTAACGGTTAGTTATTCTAAAGCCCCTTTACGGGGCTTTTTTTGTTGCCTGAATAAACGAATTTGTAAATAATACTAAGGTATTGCGAAGAATACGTGATTGCGCTTGCATGTCGCAGTGTTCAATGTTTCTATAGTTTATTATCAATAACTTGCGTTATTTTGTTTTAGGATTTCATCACTGCATGCTTCGCACTCATTTATCGCTGGCCACCATCCCCAATCGATATGCGTTTATCGATAAAATAGCACATTGCGGGGACCGTCACGACCAGCTTTCGCTGATGCTGATTGATGTGGTGCGCTTCTCAGACGTAACGACCAGCTTCGGCATAGAGGTAGGCGATCAATTTCTGTTGGAAATTGCCAACCGCTTGCTGGGACTGTTTAATCACGACTTTGAGTTTGGCCGTATTAGCGGTGATGTATTCGGTGTGGTGTTGCCCGGTGTTCACTCCCCGGTGGTGCTGCAGCAACAATTTGAGTTCCTGATTGAGCACTTCAAATCGCCCATGTATTACGACGGTCATGCGTTCATTGCCGACTTTAATGTTGGCGTGGTGTCTAAGTCCCAGGGCGAATTTGATCTTACTCTGTTTGTTTCACGGGCTGAAACCTCGCTTAAGCAGGCAAAGGAAAACAAATACGAAAACTTTTACCTGCTGAGCATGATGGATAAGGCCGAGACCGGTCGCAGTCTGGCACTAAAAGCAGATTTACAGCGGGCGTTGGCCAGAAATGAGCTGGAGCTGTACTTTCAGCCCAAGGTCAATTTACAAACGCTGGAGATTGTCGGGGCAGAATGTCTGTTGAGGTGGAACCACCCGACCGACGGTTTGTTGTTTCCCGGGCCGCTCATCGAAGCTGCCGAGTCGTACAATATGATGAACGAACTGGGTTACTGGACGTTGGAAACGGCGTTTAAAGGCCTGGTGGACTTTGATATGCAGGGGCTTGATATTACCTTATCAGTGAATATTTCCCCGACTCAGTTATACGACACCCGCCTGATTGCCAATCTCAAATCCCTTAGCCACAAATACGGCATTCACCTGTCACGCCTTGAACTGGAGCTTACCGAAGATATTGCGGTGTCTAATTCACTGATGGTGAAAAAACAACTGGCTGAGCTGCATGCTCTGGGCATTAAAATTGCCGTGGATGATTTTGGCAAAGGCTATTCTAATCTGGCATACATTCGAGAAATTACGCTTGATGCGCTTAAAATTGATAAAACCTTTGTGATGGAACTCAGCGACAACCCGGTTAACAAAGCGATTATTGAGGCAGCCCGGGTGATTGGCAATGCCAAACACTGCGAAGTGATTGCCGAAGGGGTGGAAACCATAGAGCAATTGCACGTGCTTCGAGAAATAGGGATTAAAACGGGGCAGGGCTACCTGTTTTCCAAGGCTATCCCGAGTCATGAATTTGTGCGTCTGGCACACAGTGATATTATCGTTGGCGATTCGCCCTCGCGGCGTAAAGTGGTAGCTGCCAGTCAGCGCTGAAACGCCAGCTTGACACTGCTTTTGTAACAACTTTTTGTGTTGCTGTTATCCTTATGGCTATCGCGCTAAACTATTCCCACGTTATTTTCAGGATTTAACAAAGACACAATATGGAACTTTCCGATCTGGCAAATGGCCAGTTTCTGCACCTTTCCCGTTTTCAGCCTGACACCTTTGCACAGACCCGGCAGTGGACGTTGCCCTCAGGTGACAAAGTGGTAGTCACGGCACCTGGCATTATAGTTATCGAACCGGCTGATGCCGGTAATAAGCACATTGTGCTTTCCTGTGGTGTGCACGGCAATGAAACCGCCCCCATCGAAATTTGCTCAGATATTCTGGATGCAGTCGTCACTGGTTCACTGCAACTGAAGCACCGGGTATTGCTGATATTTGGCAATCTGCCAGCCATGAACATTGGTCAACGCTTTGTTGAAGAGAACATGAACCGGCTGTTTAGTGGCGCCTGGCAACAGGGCAATAACGCGGAGTGTCAGCGGGCAAAGGTACTCGAAGAATCGGTTATCGGCTTTTTCAGCAAGGCTGGTGAGGGCGATGAAAAGCTTCACTATGATTTGCACACCGCAATTCGTGACTCCAAGAACGAAAAATTTGTGGTCATGCCTTACCTTGATGACGAGCGTGAACACAGCGCTAAACAGTTCGGTTTTCTGGCGGCCTGTGGGGTTAATACGTTCCTGCTGTCCTCAGCACCCACCACGACTTTTAGTTATTTCTCTACCGCTACCTGTAAAGCCCGCGGATTTACCGTAGAGCTGGGTAAAGTAAGACCATTTGGCGAAAATGATATGGCGCGTTTTGAAGCGGCCCGGGCGTCTTTGATTGCCTTACTCAGCGAAACCGATTATGCCCCGGAGGCCAACCTGGACAGCTTACTGATTTACCGGGTTAATCAGGTGATTAACCGTCATCATGCCGACTTTAAGCTGCATTTCGATGACGATACCCCCAATTTTACCGATTTTAAGCAAGGCGAGGTGTTAGCCTCTGAGCCTGGTTGCGAATACGTGGCCGAACACGAAGGTGAGGCGATAGTATTCCCTAATGCAAAGGTGGCTATAGGCCAGCGGGCACTGTTAACCGTGGTGCCAACCACAGTGGAGAAACTAGATGTTTGAACTGGATCCAGTACTTGGTGCCGACACGCTGGTGGTGGGGGATTTACCTTTATGCCGCGTATTATTAATGAATGACAGTCAGTATCCCTGGCTTATTCTGGTGCCCCGGCGCCCACAATTGGTGGAACTCGCCGATTTAGATGAACAGGATTACCAGCAGTTTTGTGCTGAAAGTCGCGCTGTGGCGATAGCGATGATGACGCATTACGCCGGCCATAAAATGAATATCGGCGCTTTAGGCAATGTGGTGGCTCAGCTACATATTCATCATGTAGTGCGTTTTCATGACGACCCAAGCTGGCCGGCACCTGTGTGGGGCAAATTACCCGCCGTAAAATATACCGATGAGGAGGCGGCCCGTCAGGTCGCACAATTACAACAACTATTATTTAAGGGAACAGCATGATACTAACGACAACACCGACCATTCAAGGTAAAGAGATCAAAAGCTATCACGGCATTGTGATTGGCGAAGCCATTATGGGCGCCAATATTTTTAAGGATCTGTTTGCTTCTATCCGCGACATTGTGGGCGGGCGCTCGGGCTCTTACGAAGATGAACTAACCAAAGCGCGGCAGATTGCTTTTCGTGAGCTCGAACAGGAAGCTCTCGGCATGGGAGCTAATGCCGTAGTAGGCATCGATTTGGATTACGAAGTGCTGGGTGACAAAAACAGCATGCTGATGGTAAGCATCAGTGGTACTGCGGTAACGGTTGCCTAACCGAAGTTACTCCTGGTCGGGGCGCTTTTGCTCCGACTGCTCACCATTTTTTGCTTCTGCCTGTTTTTTTCCGGGCGCTTCCGGTGGCGTGTAGGCTTTTGGCATTTTGAATTTGGCGCTGTATTTCAGCAACATAATATTGCTTATAATGATGCCGAGTACGCCGACAATAATGCCAATAACGACCCACGTGCTCATCGCTGCTGCACTCCCTGATTTAACACAAAACGGTTGAATAATTCGTCCAGCATGGCCAGCACTGTGGATTTACCTTCCATGGGCGCGTTGCTTAAGCATTCATAAAGTGCCTGCCGATTGCGACAGGCTTCAAACTCTGCCGCGCTGTTGCTGTGCGTAAGGTGCCATAACTCGGTGGCAACGCCGCCGTTATCCTGCAAAAACGGCCGACTAAAGCCAAAGTCTGCCAGATGCTTATCCATCCACTGAGCCAGCGCATAGCATGGGCCACCCGAGCGGTATTCTGCATCAACCAAATCAAACTGGCCGCCACAAGCGTCTACGGTGGCTTTATCGTAAACATCCAGATCGGTGCCCCAGTGGTGACGACTGCCACCGGGCAGGGCCGACCAGATTAGTATAGCGTACACCTTTTCCTGGTCTGATAAGGAAGCGGCATCGAGTTGTTCGCCCTGATGGTTATACAATGGCAATTCACCCCGCCATTTACGATTCCAGATAGACAACTGGCGGTCAAAGTTACGATAGCTGCTAACGATTTGCATATCCTGACCGGCCTCTCGGGCATGCTGTTGCATGGCGTTAAACGCTTCGGCCACTGCTGGCAGTAGCCGATGTTGTTCACCTACGTTGATGAGGGCGCTGTCATCGCGGCCCAGCCAGGCTTTTGCCAGGTTCATGTCAGCAGGTTTTCCAGCAGGCGATAATAAATGCGCTCCAGATGATACAGGTCTTTAATCCGCACGTGCTCATCAATTTTATGGATGGTGGCATTTACCGGCCCTAATTCAACCACCTGTGCACCGGTAGGTGCGATAAACCGACCATCTGAGGTGCCGCCAGCAGTAGATAAAACGGTATCAAAATCCATCTCACTGGCAATGGCTTTTTGCGTGGCGGTTAACAGATCGCCGTGGTCGGTTAAAAAAGGCTGACCGTTAAATGTCCATTTTATATCGTATTCCAGGCCATGCTTGTCGAGGATGTCTTCTACCTTAGCGATAAGCTGCTTATCGGTGACTTCGGTTGAGAAGCGGAAGTTAAAGCACACATGCAGTTCGCCGGGGATCACATTACCGGCACCGGTGCCGCCGTGAATATTGGAGATCTGAAAGCTGGTGGGCGGAAAAAAGTCGTTACCGTTATCCCAGTGGGCTTGTGCCAGCTC
>JAYZXK010000431.1:0-2802 GCA_036141415.1 Pseudomonadota bacterium | reverse complement strand
GACTGGTTTAATATTAGTCTTAGTTCGTTGAGTAAATGCGTGTTTTACCCGGCTGTGATGGTGGGAGTAGCCTATGCAGCCGGGCTGCGCGGCATGCCTTTGGGCATTGTATTACTGATGACTATCGCACCCACCGCCGCTGCCAGTTACGTTATGGTACGCACGCTTGGAGGGGATTACCGACTGGCGGCCAGCATCATCGCCATCACCACGGTATTGTCATTGCCCCTGACGATTGCGGCGTTCGATTTTCTCTCTGGCCAGGGGCTGCTTTAATCGTTACTGCGCTTAACGGTAGTTAGCCGAGTTTGCTGCCGCCCAGACACGCTGGCGAATCTACCGACGTCTGACTGCGCTTTTGCCATTCGGCCGGAGTATAGGTGTGCAAAGCCAGGGCGTGAACCGGCCCGGCCAGTGCTTCAGCCACCAGCGCATTCACCTGGCGGTGACGGGCAATAAGGCGAAGTCCGTCGAAGGCCTCACTGACAACGGTAACCTTAAAATGACTTTGTGCGCCATCCGGCACATTATGCATGTAACTCTCATCCTGCACTTCAAGGTACTGTGGTGCGAGTTCATCAGTTAATTGCTGCTCTATAAAGGATTTTACCTGCATCATTTATGGCTCACCTGCATCGGAGTTTTCCGCTCCGGGAATATATCGAAAGGTTAAATTAATTCTACCACCGATAGGTTTGCGCGTCTTGCTGAGTCCATGGTGGTAGTGGCGCTGCGTATCGCCAGCCATTACCAATAGGCTGCCGGGCTCCAGCATGAGTTCGCTGCGCTCGCCGCTGCGCAAATGCTTAAAACTAAAGCGCCGGGTGCTGCCCAGTGAGATTGATGCAATCACCGGACGGGGGCCCAGTTCGGGTTCATCATCGGCGTGCATCCCCATGCCATCACTGCCGTCGCGGTACCAATTGGCCAGCACACAATTAAACGGCGCGTTTAGTTCTGCACTCAGTCGGCGCTGCAGTTGCGTTAAACTGTCTGTCATGGGATGCGGTGGCATGCGCAAATTGGAATAGGTATATTCACAATGAGGCGCGCCGTGCCACGATTGTAAGCGCGGAATTTTTACCTCTCGGCCGTACAATTTGATAGTATCCTGCCGCCAGGGTAATTCCTGCTGGAGCTCAAGATACAGGTCTTCAGCCTGCACTGGCGACAGCCAGTCAGACTGATAACGGATATCGGCATCGGGCAGTGATACCGGCGCCAGAGCCGCCGCCTGACTGGCAAATAGGTTAAATTGCATTATCGATAACACCGGGCAAACCACACATCATGAACACAGAGTTTACACTATCTGACCGCACATTGACGCTGATCCGCTATCCGGCCAAACATCAGCACAAGAGTCTGCAGGCCTGGGACAGCGCTGACGAATTGCTTATTGAGCATATCGGGCAGGAGCTACCGGCGTTATCAGGCTGCCAACAGCCGTGGATACTCTTTAACGATGATTTCGGTGCGCTGGGGTGTCGGTTTGCTGAAGAGCAACCGCTGTGGGTGTCTGACTCGAAGATTGCAGAGTTATCGTTTAAGGAAAACCTGGCAACCAACCAACTGCCCGCAGTAACTATGCAGGACTGCCTCGCGCCTTTGCCTGACTCACCGGCACTGGTCATCATCAAAATCCCTCGCACTCTGGCACTACTGGAAAGTCAATTGCTGGCGCTGCGCAAAGTGGCCGGCCCGCAAACCGTTATCGTCGCCGGGGCAAAAGTAAAAACCGTGACTCGCTCTGTGCTGGCGTTGTTTGAAAAGCTCATTGGCCCCACTAGAACGTCACTGGCGAAAAAGAAATCCCGCCTGATTTTCTGTCAGCCGGATCCCGAAGTGCTTAGCCGCGAAATTAAAAATCCGTACCCCACCGTTTGGCCTTGCCGACTACCCAGTGGCCAGACGGTGCAGGTCGCCAATCATGCCAACGTGTTTTCCCGCCAGTCGCTGGATATCGGTGCGCGTTTTTTGCTTGAGCATATGCAGGTCAGCGACCAGGACAACCTGCTCGATCTGGGCTGCGGAAATGGCGTATTAGGACTTAACGCACTGAGTATGGCGCCGGACGCTAAGGTCACCTTTGTGGATGAGTCATACATGGCGATCGCTACGGCCAGGCTGAATGTTGAAAGCAATTTCCCGGAACAGGTTAAGCAGTGCCGCTTTGTAGCCAGTAACTGTCTGGAATCCTTACTCAACCAGCCTGCCCGGCCAAGCTATACCAAAGTGCTGTGTAACCCGCCGTTCCACCAGCAGAATACCATTACCGACCATATTGCCTGGCAAATGTTTCATGATGCCTATGAACTGCTGGAAAAAGGCGGTCATCTGATTGTGGTAGCCAACCGGCACCTGGATTATTACCATACCCTTAAACGTTTGTTTGGCGGCGTTACCACCCTTGCCAGCCAGAACAAGTTTGTTATTTTTAGTGCTGCAAAACGATAAGGATAACCCATGCTAAGAGCATTGCTATTTTCACTGCTGATTTTAACCGTGTCTGCTCAGGCTGCCAAAAAAGAAGCGGATGACGGTTCACAAATTCAGCCTGATAATTACTACCCAAGGGTTAAGCTGGAAACCACCATGGGCGATATTGTCCTCGAACTGGATCGTCGCCGGGCGCCCATCACGGTAAACAACTTTCTGCGTTATGTGGATAAGCGAAGTTTCGAAGGTACCATTTTTCAGCGCATTATCCCTGGTTATATCGTTCAGGGTGGTGGTTATACCGTGGATTACGAAGAAAAATCGTCTTACCCGGCCATCTTTAACGAGTCAGGCAACGGCCTG
>JAYZXK010000430.1:0-7778 GCA_036141415.1 Pseudomonadota bacterium | reverse complement strand
AGGCAGATATAGCGGCAAACAAAAAGACAACGAATACGATTTACTGTTCGCTTCAGTACAAACCATTGGGCAACCCGCCCACTTAAGTAAATTCCCGACGAGCACTTTTGATTACATCATTGTTGACGAATTCCATCATGCTGCCGCCAATGGCTATCAGAGGCTACTAGCGCACTTTGCACCCTCCTTCATGCTAGGGCTTACGGCTACACCAACCCGAACAGATGGCAGCGATATTCTTAAACTTTGCGATAATAATCTGATTTATCAGCAAGACCTTTTCGATGGTGTAAAAGCAGAGGTGTTATGCCCCTTTACCTACTATGGTATTTTCGATAAAGAAGTAGACTATGAGCACCTGCCATGGCGTAACGGCAAATTCGATCCAGAAAAATTATCCAATAAATTGGCCACTAAAGGCCGTTCAAGACACGTACTAAATGAATGGCAACAAAAAGCCCAACAGGTCACATTAGCTTTTTGCGTATCGCGTAAACATGCCGATTACATGGCAAACTACTTCAACGAACACGGTATAAAATCAGCGAGTGTTCATTCAGATTCAGCACTTACCCGCAGCGAAGCACTTGAACAGTTAAGTTCCGGGGAGATCAACGTGCTTTTCTCCGTAGATCTATTTAACGAAGGAATGGATTTACCGCAAATAGATACCGTGCTTTTACTCAGGCCTACAGAATCTAAAATACTCTTTTTACAACAAATGGGGCGTGGCTTACGAACGAGTACTAACAAAGAAAGGTTAGTCATTCTCGATTTTGTGGGTAATCATCATAGCTTCCTAAATCGCCCTGAGATGTTACTCGCAAGCCTATCTGAGAAACCACAAAACCGACAACAACTCGTTGAATTGGCAAGAAACCCTAACCAACTATTGCCAGACGGATGTTATGTTAATTTCGACTTGGAATTTATTGACTTTCTGGCGAATCTTTCAGAAGACCAACTCGATATCCAGTACGACAAGTTAAAAGATACGTTGGGTAGAAGACCAACTTATACAGAGTTTTTTAACAACGGCGCCAGTATAGATAAGCTGCGAAGAAACCGCGGTTCTTGGTGGGAGTTTGTCGATAGCAAAGGCGATCTCTTACCAGAAGAATTAGAAGTTTTAGAGGTACATCTGCAGTGGTTTAAAGACTTAGCCGTTACCAGGCTTTCCAAATCATACAAGCTTGTATTGCTCAGTACTTTAATCGAGCACCGTGCTTTTCAATCTAAAAACAGCTTCAACGAATTAGCGGATTGGGCTCGCGACTGGTACATGGATAACCCTGGATGGTTCAGCGACCTACCCGACAGTAAACAGCCCCTCAAGGACGTTCCTCAAGCCGCTTGGAAGAGTCACTGGCAAAGCAATCCAATAAAATTTTGGTGTACTGAAGAGCCTGAATCCAAAATAGCGTGGTTCGGTGCCGCTAACCAAGAATTCAGCTTTAACCAAAGTATTCAGGCAGAACATGCTGAAACCTTCATCAACATGACCCAAGAGGTCGTAACGCAGCGCCTAGCAGCCTATAAACAAAGCCGGCTACCAGCTTCCAGCCATGCATCGAATATCATTCAGTTTCCGAAGACAGAGCAACTGCCATTTTTCCCCGACATTAAGATTGCTTGCGGACACTTTAAAACCGGTTACGCCGACATATCTGAACTGGTAAATGCACCAAGCGGTTTTGGTCATCTAGATAGCAACAAGCACTTTATAGCTCGTGCATCGGGCAACTCAATGAACGGTGGTAAAAACCCCATTTGCGATGGTGATTATTTATTGCTTGAACAAATAACCCCTAACAACGCAGGTAGTATAAGTAATTCAACAGTTGCTATCGAACGCCAAGACAGTACAGGCGACAACCAATATTTGCTTCGTAAGGTACTTAAGGAGCCGGATGGCACTTATATTCTGAGAGCCGCGAACCCAGACTACGAAGACCTGAAAGCTAATGACGAAATGGTCACCTTTGCGCGACTCAAAGGAAAAGTTGATCCCCTGGAATTATTTGTGGGGCAAGAGTTTATGCGCGAAGACATCCCTCCGCTATTTAATGAAACATTCAATCCAGGTAATTGGCAGTCAGGTCATGTAGTACTCAATGACAAGAACGTTCAAGTGCTTTTGGTAACGCTAAATAAACAGGGTAAAGGCAGCGAACATCAATACCACGATTACTTCATAGACGATAACCATTTCCACTGGCAATCACAAAATAGTACCTCACCAAATAATAAACGCGGCAGGGGGCTCATTGAGCATAGAAAGCTGGGCAGCAGGATTTATTTGTTCATCAGGGAAAATAAACTAAGGGGTAAAACAGCAGCACCTTTTACTTATTACGGCGAAGTAGCGTACCAAGAACACAAGGGCGAAAAGCCGATGAATGTTACTTGGAAATTACTCGACATTCATACTCTGTAATGGAATTTCATGTTTTGAATTAGTAACTACCCGTTACTATGTAGGAAACACTATGGAAAGTGAGAATATGGAAAACCTTCTCTTTATTTTGCTATTTACTCTTCCGATATTTATTCCTCTCGGTTTCTTCGCCTTTATTCGATTTCGATTAAGTCAAAAAGGAAGACTCCCAATTGACTACAAAAGAATGCAACGAGTACCAGGATTCTCTTTAATTGTAGAGCTAAAATCCCTTCAATTTGATATGGGGAGTTTCTCAGGTCTGGCAGTTGCAGTAGGAATGTTACCTTTTGCCCAAGCTGGTATTTTTCAGCTTTTCGGCAAGATCTATTCGACACCGTACTTTGCAGTAATGGTATTTATCACAACAAGTACCCAGGTTTACCTTATTTATAGAATTATCAAGAGTTTTAAAAAGCTGCAATACGTTCGATTAGGTCTAGAGGCAGAATGGGCAGTAGCAGGTGAACTTAATCAGATAAATGATCCCAACGTAACTGTCTTCCATGATCTTCAGGGAGATAATTTTAATATTGACCACGTTGTAACGTCTCCCAATGGCATTTTAGTTATAGAAACCAAAGGTAGACGAAAGCCCAACAAAGGGGAAAGAAACAAATCTTTTCAGGTAGAGGCAATTGAAAATACGTTACATTTTCCTCATTACGTTGATAACAAAACTATCCCTCAGGCACAGAGGCAAACAAAGTGGCTCAAAGAATATCTGAGCAATGCAGCGGGAGAATCATCGTTAGTGATTTCAGCAATAGTTGTTGTGCCTGGCTGGTATG
This sequence comes from Pseudomonadota bacterium, assembly GCA_036141415.1. Taxonomy (GTDB): domain Bacteria; phylum Pseudomonadota; class Gammaproteobacteria; order Enterobacterales; family Alteromonadaceae; genus Alteromonas. The sequence goes on along the minus strand of JAYZXK010000430.1, from coordinate 4,550 downwards.
TCACGATGAAAACAAAGCCAGAGGTTTTAACATGGCCACTAAAGAATTTAAGCCAAAACTACCGTAAAGGACTTAAACAAAGTCTATCACCTGAGCAACTGCGAAGAGTAAACCATCAATTAGCAACACTAAGCTTACGCAATACCGACTTGTTTTGATTTGCCGAGCGCGTGCAAAATTGCTCTCGACAATTTTATCGAACAAAGTTGCCCACCCACTGAATACAGCAGATACAAAAAAACCAGCACGAGGCTGGTTCTTTTGTATCTGGCGCACCCGATAGGATTCGAACCTATGACCTTTGCCTCCGGAGGGCAACGCTCTATCCAGCTGAGCTACGGGTGCTTTCTGTGTAAACGGCTAGGAACCGTCTAGAGTGGCGCATTATAGGAGTTCATCTGGTTAATTTACAGTAAAAAATTAAAATGCCGGTGCTGATGTTTAAAAATCAGGCAAATTTGGCTTTTGCTTCGCGTTCTGAATTGGCTTAGTCTGGTTTTAACAATTAAGGATGTTAAGTGTATGTCTCGAATTTGGCAGGTTATTTTGGGTGGTTGTCTGAGCGCTGTGGTTTCACTCTCTGCTCTAGCTGATGAACAAAGCGATTTGGATTTTTACAACAATGTGTTCAGTGCCCCACCATTGTTGCCTAAGCAATATACGTCTGATTGCCGCGTGCCCGAATGCATTGCGAACATGATGCCAGGCGCGAGTATGCGCAGCCGCAAGCCAAACCCAGATTATATTACTGTTGAACAGTCTGGCACCGCTCCTGGCTGGGAAGAACGGGTAGCCAGTGACTGGAACTACTTTAATGTGCCTGACTCACTGGGCAAAATTACCGTTATCGATTTTGGCCCTACGCCCGATGGTACAGGCTATCGCTATCTGGCGAATGCCAATACCCAGGATGTGCTTTATGAGCCCTGGAGCTCTTCTAAAATTATGGCTTTTGCCGGGGCGCTGGCGACGCTTGGCCGGGAAGTGAGTGCTTCTACTCTGGTGGGTGATGTAAAGCTGGGCGATCTGATCACCAGTGTTAACAGTTATGCGCCGTCGGGTAAGGCAGATGGCAACTCCAACGCCATTGCTACCTACTTTGCGAACATTGCCGGGCGGGAATTTCTAACCGGCTTATTTCATGATAAATGGCTTAACATGAACAATCCGGCCATTCGCTTTCGGGGTGCTTACGGGCCTACTGCGTTTGATCCTGGCTCAGCCGACTGGCAGTTCGATTTACGCAGCAAACTGGCGGTGGAGCCGTTTGAAGAGGCCGGCGACGATCCTTTCTATCAGTCTTACCGCTGCGATGAGTGTGGCTTAACTGGCAACAAGCCCATGACAACGCTGGCTCAGGCTGAGTTTTTAAAGCGCATGGTTACCCATAATTCAGAGCCACAAACCCGTTTACCGGGCTTTATGCCTTCTCACCTTGAAATGTTGTTATACGGTAATGGCCATAATAATCCGGTGGTCGATGCCGGCGGCATGCAGGCGGGTATTGGCGTACTGTTGGCCCGGGCCATTGCCGATGCGCTGGCACCAGGCTCTGATGCCTCGGCAAAAGCGGTACTGGATGAACAGACTGGCGGCAGATGGCGTATTTTTCAGAAAATTGGTGCCGGGCCCAGTGAAACCCGCGGTCAAAGCGAAACCGTATTGCTGGCGCATGTGGTGCTGCACTTTAATAAAGCCCCCGCGCGGGAGTTTACCCTGGCAGTACAAACTGAAGTAGCAGGCAACAGCGAAGCCGGTGTTGGCCGGGCTGGCAAAAAAATGCAACAGCTGCTGAATATTGCCATGGCCCAATTGCTTGGCGAAAAGTCATCTGAAATGGCTGCCCGGCAGTAAAAAAGGTTGCCCGTAAGCGACAAACCGGCCAAAACAGCATTTTTTATTAGCTTTTTGTCGGATAAGGACTAATCAATTAGTCTCAAACAGTTGTCGCGTCGGGAATAACCTTTATAATCATCCGGATTATTATTTTTCAGACCAAAATTGCCTGGAGACGATTGTGAAATTAAAAACGTGGTTAGGTATGGGCGCTGTAGTACTGGCAGCTTTTGCGGTAAACGCTCAGGAAATGTCAGACGAGGCGATCAAAGAGCGTATTAAGCCAGTTGGCTCTGTGCACGTTGCAGGCGCTGCGGCCGCTGCACCAGCTGGTGCAATGTCGGGTGAAGACGTATTTAACAAAGCTTGTGTTGCTTGTCACGCTGCCGGTGTACTGGGTGCACCTCGTGTAAACAACGCAGCCGACTGGGCGCCTCGCCTTGAAAAAGGTTTCGACGCAGTATTGGCCAATGCGATTAACGGTTTCAATGCCATGCCTCCTCGTGGTACCTGTGCCAGCTGTAGCGATGACGACATCAAAGCAGCCATTGAGTACATGACCGAAGAGCTCTAACGCTCGGTAACACTAACAACCTGCATGTTTTGCGCAACTTCAGCGCATTTCGATACCAAAACGGCAGGTTGTTGGTGAGTACATTCCCTCCAAAGCTCTGGCAAAATTATCCACAATAGAGTAAGTTATTCGTTTTACTCTAGCGGATTGCCGGCTGCTGTTTTTTTATGTCATCTGAGTCAACAAAATATGAGTTGTCAGAAGCGGAATTAAGAGAGCTTATCCCGCAGCTGCAGCAGCTAACTGATAAATACAAACGTGCTGAGCGAGTTCAGACAGCACTGTTTAACATATCAGAGCTGGCCAGTTCCGTTAGCAATCTGTCTCGCCTCTATCCTGCTATTCATGAAATCATCGCCGACTTTATGGATGCGGAGAACTTTTTTGTTGCCTTTTACTCGCCTGATACCACCATGGTGGACATGGCCTACTTTGTTGATGAATTCGATGAACAGGTGGTTAAACAGCTGCCCGCCGAAGAATTAAAAAAAGGCCTTACCGGTTATATTCTTGAGTCCGGCAATCATGTTTTTTACCGCCACGATAACCAGGATGAGTTTGATAAAGACCATAAAGTGGAGCTTATCGGCAGTCAGCCCCACCAGCTATTAGGCGTACCGTTAAAACGCGGCAGTCAGGTAATTGGTGCCATGGTGGTTCAAACTTACGACGATAACGTGAGTTACACCCAGGAAGATCTGGAAGTATTGCTGTTTGTTTCCCAGCACATTGTTACCACCGTCGACCGGGTAAAAAACCGCGAGCTTACCGAGCGTACCATTCGTGAGCGTACCCGCCAGTTACGCCAGATCAACGACGACTTACAGGAAGAAATCCTCGAACGCCAGAAAGTCGAAGCGCTGCAGCAGGCCTTGTTTGAAATATCAGAACTGTCGGCTACTGCCAGTCGTAACATGGACTCATTTTATACCAGTCTGCACGAAATCATTGAGCGTCTGATAAGCGCGCCGAACTGTTATATAGCCATCCTCGACGACACTAAACAGTTTCTGAACTTCCCGTATTTCAGCGATACCCAGGATGAAACCCCGGGTACCCGTCCCTTAGGCTTTGGCTTAACCGAATTTGTTATTCGCCGTGGCCAGGCGGAGCTGATTGATCCGTCGCGTATCTTGTCGCTCACCGAAGACGGCGAAATCGACGTTACCGTAGCCCAGCGAATTTTGAAGCAGGCTAACTCCTGGCTGGGCTCCCCGCTGATCATTGATGGCGAGGTGTATGGGGTTATAGCAGTTCAAACCTATGGTAAGTCGGCCAAGTACACCCCGCGCGATTTAGAATTAATGCGCTTTGTGTCACACCATATTGCCGTGGCGCTGGAGCGAAAATTCCGCGCCGAGGCCATGCATGCCTACAGCGAACAGCTGGAAGAGCGGGTTAAAGAGCGTACCACCGAGCTGAACCGGGCTAATGATGTGTTGCGCCAGCAAATAGAAGAGCGCAAGGAAATTGAGCTTAAGCTGATCCACGATGCTCATCACGATACCCTTACCGACCTGCCCAACCGGTCGATGTTTGCCAGCCGTCTGGAACTGGCCATTGCTAATAAACAGCGCCACCCGGAAAACCTGTTTGCGGTGCTGTTTATCGACCTGGACCGCTTTAAAATTATTAACGACACCCTTGGCCATCACGCTGGCGATGAGTTTTTAATTGAGGTGTCGAAACGTATTACCAAGTGTATCCGGGGCCACGATTTGCTGGCCCGGCACGGCGGCGACGAGTTTGTGCTGCTGCTGGATAATTTTGAGTATACCTCCGATGTGGAAGAAATCTCCGCGCGCATTATCGATTCTATTTCTGAGCCGTTTATTCTCGACGACAAAGAGATGTATTCCGGTGCCAGTATTGGTATTGCCCATGTAGAAACCTACTACCGCAGCGCCGATGAAGTGATCCGCGACGCTGATGCCGCCATGTATCAGGCCAAGTCGCTGGGCCGTGGCCGGTTAGTGATATTCGATAAAAGTATGCGTGAGCGCCTGCTGGAAGAGCTGGAGCTGGAAAACGAGTTTCGTCGCTCACTGCGCGACAGGGAGTTTGAATGCTACCTGCAGCCGGTTATTAACCTCAACACCAAACAGCCGCTGTATCACGAAATTTATGTGCGCTGGGTGCA
>JAYZXK010000429.1:0-4351 GCA_036141415.1 Pseudomonadota bacterium | reverse complement strand
ACAACAGCAGCATTACCATAGCGCCGGAAGCTGCGTAATAGACAGGTTTATTTAGTTTCGCCGGGGCGTGATTTTCGTGCTTGGGCGTCGTTGTGTGACTCAAATTTTATCCTGTTTTTTTAACGATAAATGAAACATTTTGCAGACAATATACAGCAAACCGACCTGTCAAAACACTTTCTTACAAATAATTAGTATGGAATTAAATGTGTGATCCTGCTTGCATTGATTTTCGTAGACATTCTGTTTTAAAACCTAAATTATTGGCCGATTATTAGTTAGTACAGAAATTTAATGTTATTTCTGCTAAGCTTTATCACAATAAAAACGAATCAATAATAAATAATTCAGCTCACTTCAAATAAAGTAGGAACTTAGTTCTATGAGAAAAACACACCTTAGTTGTGCAGTAATTGCTGCGCTTGCATCTAACGGCGTACTTGCTCAGGCAAGCGAATCAAAGGCTTCCATCGAAACCATCGAAGTAACCGCTACTAAACGGACTGAATCCATTCAGGACGTCCCGGTAGCAGTATCAGCCTTAAGTGGCGATGCCCTGGAAAACATGGGTATCGACAACTTCCAGGACTACGTAGAATTTTTACCTAATGTGGTGTTCCAGGGCACAGGCCCTGGCCAGAACGAAATCTACATCCGTGGTGCGGCGACTACCCAGTCAAGCATCACCCTGTCATCAGTACAGGCGCTGCAGCCTTCAGTAGCGTTCTATCAGGACGAAATGCCGGTTTCCATGGCCGGTCGTAACCTGGATATTTTTGCTACCGACGTTGAGCGTGTCGAAGTACTGCCAGGGCCACAAGGAACCCTGTTTGGTGCCAGTTCACAGGCCGGTACCGTACGTTTAATTACCCGTAAGCCAGACCATGCAGGTTTCGCGGCCGGTTTTGATACCGCCATCGCCACCACCAAAGGCGGTGAAATGAGTAACACGGTTGAGGCGTACATCAACATTACCCCAACTGACGATCTGGCTTTACGTGTTGTTGCGTACAACGACAAGCAGGGCGGCTGGATTGATAACATCGAGAATGATCCGGGTAACGGTGGTTACATTGGCAGTGCCGTGGTCGTCGACCGTATTTCTGGCGGCGCACTGGCCGGTTATGGTGCGGATCCGGCTGAGATGGATTCTCGTCGTATCGTGAACAACGGCATTACGCCAAGCACGGCTGCTGTGGTCTCACCACGTAACAGCCAGCATGTTGAAGATGACTTTAACGACGCGGTATACGCCGGTGCACGTTTTGGTTTGTCTTACCACATTAATTCCGACTGGGATTTACTGGTTCAGCACACGCAGCAATCGCTGGATACTGAAGGCGTATTTGCTTACGACCCAACCGTGGCAGAAGACCAGGCGATTCGTTTCCAGGCTGATGAAAACTCAGACGAGTTTGGTTTAACCACCTGGACCGTAGACGGTCGTTTAGACAAGCTGGACGTTGTGTATACCGGTGGTTATTTAGACCGTGAAATCGATACAGTAACGGATTACACCGGCTACACCAACGGTGGTCTGTTCTCAGCATACTACCTGTGTAACCACTACGACACGCCGGATAACCCTGCTGATATCCGCTGCCTGGACCCGGTTAAATACTACAAAGAAGACACTACCAGCACCCGCATGACGCACGAATTCCGTATCGACACGAAGTTCGACGCGCCATTCCGTATCACTGCTGGTTTGTTCTACGACGAACAGGAAGTGGCTACAGTTGGTCAGTTCAAAATTGCTAACACCGAAATGACTACCTTTGGCTTTGATAACTTACAGCGCACCCTGGTGGGCAATGAAGGTATCAACAGTGACGGCGGTCCGTTCCCATCTGAAATCAGCTTTGCCAACGACATCACCCACAAAATCGAGCAGGTAGCGGTATTCGGTCAGATGGAATATGACATCACCGACAGCTTAACTGCGAGCTTGGGCGCACGCTGGTATCAGATTGACGATATCTACACCGGTTCAACCACTACCGTTGATGTAACCCGCCGTGTTAAAGCGTTCGGCTCAATGGATCCGGACGAACTGGCAGCCGTTGGCCTCGACCCGGATGCAGTAGCGGCAGCCGTAGCCAGCGGCCAGCTTGAAGTTGGCGATTTAGGCGCTGACGGCGTATTAACCGTAGACGACACTATCTTTAAGTTCGGCCTCGACTGGAAGATGAATGAAGACGTGCTGTTCTTTGCTAACTACTCAGAAGGTTTCCGTCCGCCGGTGACTAACCGTGTAGGTGGTGGTCTGTCGAATAACCAGTCTGGCGCGTTTGAAGGCTTCCGTATTCCTGTGTATTCCACTACGGATACCCTGGATAACTACGAAGTGGGTATGAAAGGTGATTTCTTAGACGGTATCGTGCGCATCAACGCCACGGCTTACTACTCTGAAATCGGCGAACTGCAAACTTCACGTTTCGACCCCACAAACATCAGCTTCCTGGTATTCACCGACAACGTAGGTGATGCGGAGATCAAAGGTTTGGATGCCGACATTACTTGGCTGGCAACCGATGACTTAGTCGTGAATGCAGCATTCAGCATGATTGATACCGAGCTGACTCGTGTTAACCCTGAGCTTGAAGGCATTGCCGCTGGGGTAGGTAGCGAACTGCCTTACACTGCAAGCTTCTCTGGTAACATCAACGCGCGTTACTACTTTGAGCTGGATGGCGGCCAACAAGGCTTTGTTAATGCCTCAGTTGCCTACACAGGCGACCGTTTAGCCGGCATGGTAATGGACGCCTATGTAATGGAAGATGCCACCCGTCACATCTACGGCATGGGTTCTGGCCTTAAAATCGAAGACGAAGCGGCCGTATACGAAGGTGCTACCTTCACCGATGGTGACGGTAATGCATTCCGCGGTGGTCGTTATGTACAGGAAAGCTACGTGATCAGTAACGTGTCAGTGGGCATGTCTGATGATAGCTGGAAAGTAGAGCTGTTTATCGACAATCTGTTCGATGAGTCCGCTATCCTCAACATCGATACCCAGCAGTTCACACCTAAGGTGGTCACTAACCGTCCACGCACAATGGGTGTACGTTTCTCTTTCGATTATTATTAATAACTGATATTAATACATAATAAGAGCTAAAAGGCAGGCGTAAGCCTGCCTTTTTCGTCGTCAGCTAAAAATACAGCACCGTTATGACTCAAGATTTTTCAAACCAGTTTCAGGCGATAAAGCAATCGCTGCAAACCAACAACCTTTCTGCGGCAATGGAAAAAATAAACGCTTTGAAAGCCGTGGAGCTACCGATTGCGCTGCGTATTGAGATGCTTTATTTATCGGCAGTAACACAGCGTTTGGCAAATCAGTTCAACCAGGCTTTGCAGGAACTCAGTGAGTTATTAGAACTGCGGCCGGAACATGGACGAGCATATCAGGAACAGGCGTATAATTTTTTAGCACTGGATCAGCAGGATAAAGCGGCCAGCGCATTTTTTCGCGCTACCCACTATAATCCGGCGCTGATCACCAGTTGGAAACAACTCCTTAAAATTTATCAGCAGCATCAGGATACCACTGCCGAGCAACTGGCGATGCAGCACATTGCTCACCTGGAGCAACTCCCGCCGCCTATTCTGGGGGCATATGACCTGATGTATGAAAAACAGCTGGCGACCGCAGAGAAAGTCTGCCGTCAGTTTTTGCAACAACATAAGCATCACCCCGAAGGCATGCTGTTACTGGCAGAGCTGGGCATTCAGCTAAAGGTGTATCACGATGCAGAGTTTTTATTAGAAAGCTGCGTTGCCCTTTATCCGGACAACCTCAGAGCCGTAATTGCCTATCTTGGTCTGTTGGCCAAGCTCGGTAAACATCAGCGGGTGGTCGAAATCAGCGATCAACAGCTCTCAACCTATTCGGATAACTTACAAATTCTGATGGCCAAAGCCAATGCGCTACTGGGGATTAACCGTACCGAAGATGCCATCAATATATTTACGGAATTATTGAGCGCCGACGAAGACCGGCCCGGCGTATGGCTGGCATTAGGCCACGCCTATAAAACCACTGGTAACAAACAACAAGCGGTTGAGTCTTATCTTAAAGCGGCGCACTATCATCAGCAGTTTGGCGATGCGTACTGGAGCCTCGCAAACATGAAGTCGTATAGGTTTGACGGTGAGGCGCTGCAGGAAATGGCAGACATTGAAGCCCAGTCATCCATCGGCGTTGAAGACCGCATTCATTTGTGTTTTGCCCTGGGTAAAGGGTTTGAAGATGCCGGCCAATTTGAAAAGTCATTTACTTACTACGAAAAGGGTAATCGCTTAAAGCTTATCTCTACTGGCTACGATATTGCGCGTACAGAAGAGG